>JAQGHT010000250.1 GCA_028291565.1 Planctomycetaceae bacterium
CCTTGTTTGTGGTCTCAATCTGATTATTTCGCCGAATCGGGAGCGGACTGGATTATCTCAACTGCGCGACGAACTTGAGGCCGCAATCCAGGTGCGATTCTGGATTGCAGTATAGTTAAGGCCGGGATGGCGTCACGCGCCGCTGGACCGAGATTTCCCACTAATTCGATCAGACCTCCTTCCGTCCGAGGTCTCTGCTTTTCAAGCGCGGTCAGAATTTGTGGCAGGACTGGTAGTGCCTGTTCATGCATTGCGGACAAGCCCAGCACGGCCAATTCTGCGATGTGCGGGTCGGCATCCGAGAGAGCCGTTGCCAGAAATGGAGCTGCTGGTTTCGCATTGGGACCGATTTGCGACAACGCGCCCAGAGCGGCTTGCCGCAAGTCAGGGTCGTTGCCTTGAGCAAACGACATTAATTCCGGGAGCGCGGGCTCGGCGTGTGATCCGAATGCTGCGAGGTAATTGATGGTGACTAGACGCAATTCGTCATTTTTCAAATCTGTCCGCAATTGCTCAACCGCGTCGCGACCAGGCTGGCCCATCTTGATCAAGATTTTGGCCATACTGTTCACGTCTTCGCCGGCACGCAAGCGGGCGATCAATTCGGGTGCCAGTTCCAGCGCGACAGGAGCCACTTCAACGAATGCATCGTGAGCCGAATAATCCGGGTTAGGCGGACTACTGGCCTGTTTCAGCAAGGGAAGTGCTGGTTTCGCGGCGGGTCCGAGTGCTCCAAGCAATTGAAAGGCCAACCTGGAATGCTCTTTCTCTTTCGTCAGTTCGATCAGTTGCGAAACGACCTCGGCTGCATTCGAACCGAGACTTTGAAACGCACCGATCGTTGCGACTTGATGTTTCAGTTCAGGTGGAAATTTCGCCATAATACGAGGCAAGGTATCCTTGGCGGTAGGATCAAGTTTTGCCAGGGCCAGAGCGGCGATCAGTCCGGGTTCGCCGGTATCCGACTGCATCAAGGTCCGTAGTGCTGGAATTGCCGCCGCTGGCTTTTCTTTCATGTCACTCAGCAACAAACAGGCTCTCGTCCGCCAGGCAGTCGAATCTTTCTCGACGGCCTGGATCAACGGTGGTACTAATTTCATGCCGAGAGAATTCAGGCTACTGCTGATGAGTCCGTAAAGAGCGTGTTCAGGCAGCGATTGCAGGCATGCGATGTAAGCCGCAAGAACCTCGGGTGAATCGGGATCGATTTCCACGAGTGCCGCCACCGTCGCGGCCCGCAGAGACACTTCGACATCCGCCTGGTTAACGATCGATAACAATTCGGGAAGCGCTGCGCGCGACCGTGTCTTGAATTGCCGCAGCTTGATAACGATTTCGTGTCGTGAATCGTTCGTATCGATTCGTGGGTCCGGCTTGTCGTCGGCTCCGGGTGGGACCATCAGTGCCTCACGCAGGATGGCCATTGCGGCGTCGAAGTGTTTGGGGTGATCCAGCAATTCCAACGCAGCACGTTTTCGCACGGAAACGTCGGAATCCTTGAGTAATTCCGCGAGTGTCATAACGGCAGCGTCATCATCGCCGCTAATGGCCCCGAGAATTCTGGCAGCTCGCCGGCGCGCTGCGGGTGGATTGTCGATCTTGCTGGCAATTTCTTGAAAAACTTGAATCGCCGGTTGGCCAAGATTTGCCAGTTCACGCGCAGAACTTGTAAGGGGATCATCGTAACGAAGCTCCGGAAAACCCAATTGGAACAGGGTTTTGATTTCTGGAAGGCTGTCGACCGCTTGGCCTTTAAGCGTGCTCAGGACATAGACGGTCTGGGTCGCACAAGTCAGCGCCACGGGCGGCGAATCGAATCGACCATCGAATTTCGTGAGGTCAATTTTTTCCAGCAACGAGATCGATTGGCGGAGGAGCTCTCGAAGTTGCGGTATGTCCTCGGGACGCACTCCGGTCAGCGACAGGGCGCGACCTGCATCATAAAGTAGAGTCAGTCCCTTCAAAGAGTTCTTCTCGGCATCCTTCTCGCAGTCGCTGAAAATCTTCATCAATCCCGGAATCGCGACTTTGACATCAATTTCCGCATAGCCCAGGTCGTGAATCGCTTTCACGGCTTGATGCTGCAAAATATGGTCATCGCTGTTCAGACACTCCAGTACGAGCGGCAAGGCTTCGACTTCACGGGGATAAAACTTCACCAGAGCCAATGCCGCGGCTTGGCGCCTGGCGGGGATCTCGGACTTCATCTCTGATCGCAGACTCGGCAGCAGCAGTTTGAGTTCCCATGGTGACCGTTGCTGCATCGCGTCCAGTGCTTGAGCTCGTGCTGCCGGAGAAAGCTTCTCATCGGTCACCGTGGCGACGAACGCAGGGAGTGCGTGGCGTCCCAGACGCACCAGAAGGTCTGCGGCCGCCCCGGACGTCAGATCGTTTTGCAGCCAATGCGACAACGCTTTTGCAAGCTCCGCCTGGTCTCCTTGAGTGGGCAGCTTCCGAAGCACGACTGCTGCCAGGGCTTGTTGCCGAGGATCATTGCCGTTCAGAAATTGTTGGAACTTTTCCCGACCAGCAGGTCGCCGAGCGTAAGCCGAAATGGCGAACCACGCATTTACCTGGACCTTCCGGTTTTCATGAACGGCGAGCTGGGCGAATGCGTGTATGTTGCCCTCGTCCTGTTCTAACACCTGCTGAGACTCCTTATCCCAGTTCCTGTGATCGAGCAGCAGATTGAACAATTTGGGGTCGGCGTCACCCGGTTCGGCAGCGAGCAGCGCCAGTGCCTCGTTGACATGAGATTGCAGCCGCCGTGAACTTGTCTTTGCCGCGACAGTCTCAAGAAGTGGTACTGCGGATTTCGCAGCGGGCCCAATTCGCCCCAGAGCGTTGACGGCTTCGATCTGCACAGACTCTTCCGGGTCATCGATCAGTTTGATGAGCTGCGGGACGGCATCTGCCGCGTGATTGTGCATTCGTCCGAGCGCGATGGCCGCTGTCGACCTGACATTGGGTTCGACATCGGCCAGTTGGAGGACGATATCAGGAATTGCATCTTTCGCATTTTCGCCGATATCTTTGAATGCCCACAAGATTGCGGTCCGTGTGTATTTGTCAGATACAGGCAGGATTTTTCGCAGTGCTGGGACCGCACCGCCCGCGGCAGGACCGATTTCCCGGAGGGCGCGCACGGCTTCACTCTGCGTGCCGGGGCGATCGAGTGCGGCGATGAGTGCCGCCAGGACCGTCGGATCACGTGGCGCGATTTTCGCCAGCGGCTCTGCGTTGTTATCTGCATCCGAATGTTCCGTGGCGAGAGCATTGATCAGCTCCGGGATTGCGGAAACGGCCACTGGACCGAAGTTTCCGAGTGCCTCTGCAGCTCGGATGCGAACCATATACTGCTGGTCCTTCAGCGCTACGATCAGGTCAGGAATTGCGGCAGCCGAGAACTTGTGCATTTCGCCCAAAGCTTTCGCAGCCGCCTCGCGTACTTCAGAAACATCGTGCTTCAGCTCTTGCCGGACCAGTTCAATCGCCTCGGGGGATTCGAATTTGACAGAACCTAGACCTTCGAGAGCTTGCACTTTGATCGCAGGAACAGGTTGGCGAATCCCGGCGATGAATCGCGGAAGAATTTTTGCGGATTCCGTTGTGGAATGCGACAAAGACTTCAGCACGGCAATATAGAACTCTTGATGCGCTTCGCGGGCCAGCGGCAATGTGTTGTCTGGCAATGGTGCCTCGCACCATTCGGCTGTCGCGAGCAGTGCAGGCAGGAATTCCGAGTTCTCCGTTGGGACTTCCTTGACGACCAGGCGGCGAATTTCCAGATCCAACGTGTTTGCAGAAACGGCTTCGAGTAACGTTGGGTTCCGCCGAGGATCATCAATGTTCATCCGCCCCAATGCGACTGCGCATGCGGCCCTCGTCGCCAGTGGCAGTTCCGCATTGCTCATCATTTTCTGCAAATCGACAGCCTTCGATTTGTCATAGAATTCCTCGTTCCAATGCGTTGCGAGCAGTCTCACTGCCTGATCACGTATTTCTGGTTTTGTTTCGGGATTGGTAATCAGGGTGACGAGCGCACGAAACCCGTCGCTCTTGGTTCGAGAAATCGCGTCCAAGACCTCTCGAGATTCAGAGGAATTCGGCTTGGCGATCACTAATTGCTTCAGTAGTCCCTGAATCTTTTGTATTGGATCGAGATTGTTATAGTGGCCCAAGGCCTCGGCCGCTGCTTTACGCACTTCTTCTGACGGGTCAGATTGTCCCTGTTCGAGAAGTGGAATTGCTTCAGCCAGTTTGGGTTCACAGTTGCGAAGAGTGCGCATGGCCGTTTGCCGTGTTTCAACATCTTTGTCTGCGCACAATAGCTTGACGAATTCCAAGGCCTCTGGGGTCATGGGCCTCAAGCGGCCGATGCCCAATGAGAGGCTGAATTTCAAGTACTTGTCATTCGCTCGCTTCTGCTTAACGATGGGGCTGATCGCCTCGAATTGTCCATTTTGGGCCAGCACTTCGACCAGTAGGGCTTCAAGATCCCCTTGAGCGTCGGGGTCTGGCTTTTTGTCAAGCAGTTTGATCAACGACGGAATGGCTGGTTTGGCAGCCTGTTCGAGAAAACCGAACGCCATGACGATGTGGTAGAGATCGTCTGTCTTGGGCTGTCCCATCGCTTCCATGAGCGACTCGGTCACAGCCCGGCCACGGTCGGGGTTACTTTGTCCGAATTTCGTCAATCCCCGAACTGCATATCGCCGAACTTCTGTCTCAGGATCGTCTCGCAGACTTTTGACCAACGCAGGCAAAGTATCCGGCGAATCGATCCCTTGGATTCCTAACGCCAGAGCGGCTTCGCTGCGGACAACTGGAACGGTATCAGACAGCAGTTTGATGAGTGGCGGCACGGCGGTGAGTGTCGGTGAGAGATCTTGTAGTCGAACCGCTGCTCGCTCGCGGACACCGGCGTGCGTGTGGGACAACAAATCGATCAATACCGGCAGTGATTTGTCGTTGCTTGCGTCATTCAGTTTGACTTGAACGTCGGGCGGAATGTTCGCGGCAGTCTGCGGTTCGCCGGGTGCTGGTTGAGCCGGCTTCATCGCTGGCAGCACGGTTTTCGGTGTGGGAGCAACCGAGGCGATTTGCGTCTTGAGATCATTGGGCATTTCGGCAGGTTTGCCGGCGGACTTGGCTAGAGGCGGATTCTCCGGTACCTTCGATCGAGCCACATCCGCTGCCGCCGGCGAAGGCTCGTCGGAACCAATCGACTGCTTCGGCACTTTGTTGGGCACTTTAAAATTAAAGACCGGGGCGTCATTTGATTTCTTACGCCCGGGATTTTTTGCTGCCGGACTGTTGAAGTAGACAAAACCTCCCACCATCGCGACGCTTGAGATCATGTTCACAATTATGAACGTCAGACCACTCTGCCGCGGCCGTTTTGACACCGAGGAAGTGCTCCCTGATGAGTGAATTTCTCCGGGCGTTGAAGTATCGTTGGTGTCTGCCGCAAAGTCCCCAAATGGAGAGAAATCACTCGGCTGAGTGGCGATTTCGGGGCGAACCGGCGGCGCAGTGATCGAATGTGGAACGGTCGGTTGGGGAGCGAGCGGTGAGACTGCAATCGGCGGCGCGGCAATTGGCAACACTGTGGGGGCGATTGGTGCAGCTGGTGTGACAGGCTGGGCGACCGAGGGAGCGATTGAGGCCGCTGGCGCCGGTGTTACCGTGGGGGTGAACGTGGGCGATGACGCGATGGCCGGTGGTGGCGGTGCGACGAAGACCTGTCGGCAAACCGGACACAAGATGGGCTGGCCCATCAGGCTCATGTCCGAGAGTTGACCTGACGCCTGGCAATGGGGACAGCACACCAAAAATGATTCTGTCATTGGCTTAAATCCTCATCGCCGGGGTCTGGTGATTGGGGAAGTCAAGAACCCCCGCTAGAACTGAACAAATTCAGGCGGGGGTTCGCGATACTTAGAGCGGTTTACGTTTGAGCGTTCCGGTTTCCAATGTTTCTGATTGGAGGCAATGCGTTCATCTTGTCGCTCAAGTCGTGAGAATTGGGGCGATTCCGTCCACTAGCCCGAAGTCTGATGACTTCGGGCTAGTGGACGATGAATGGTTCAACCGCACTCCTGCGATTGAGATTCGAATCGGAACTGTTAGATTTTGTCCAGCGCCTGTTTCAGATCCGCAATAATGTCGGCGGAATCCTCGGTACCGATCGACAATCGCAAGAAGTCCGGCGTAACTCCGGTCGACTTCTGTTCTTCCACGGTCAATTGTTGATGCGTCGTTGTGGACGGATGGATGATCAGCGACTTACTATCGCCGACGTTCGCCAGGTGCGAGAACAGTTTAACATTGTTGATGACCGCGCGGCCATTGTCGCGCTGTTGGGAATCGGTTGCACCCTTGACGCCAAAGCCCATGATCGCGCCACAGCCATTGGGCAGATATTTCTTACCTAGCTTGTAGCAGGGGTGGCTTTCCAGGCCGGTGTAATTGACCCAGCTGACTTTGGGGTGTGACAGCAGGAAATTGCTGACCGCCATCGCGTTTTCACTGTGGGCCCGCATCCTCAAGTGGAGAGTTTCCAGGCCTTGCAAGAACATCCAGGCATTGAAGGGACTCATTGCCGGCCCCAGGTCTCGGAGCAATTGCACACGAGCCTTGAGGATGTAGGCGATGTTCATGCCGCCGAAAGTATCGAAGAATTTCATTCCGTGGTAACTGGCGTCGGGCTCAGTCATATCGGGGAATTTTCCGTTGTTCCACGGGAAATCACCCTTCTCGATGATGATGCCGCCGATGCTCGTACCGTGTCCGCCGATGAACTTCGTGCAGGAGTGGACGACGATATCGACGCCATGCTCGAACGGACGACACAACGCCGGAGAGGCCAATGTATTGTCGACAATCACAGGCAGGCCGTTTTCGTGAGCGATCTTGGTGATGGCGTCAAAATCGGGGACATCGAGTCGCGGGTTGCCAATGGTCTCCATGAAGAAGGCTTTGGTCTTTCCATCGATCGCCTTCCGGAAGTTCTCGGGGTCGCTCTGGTCGACGAATTTGACTTCAATGCCGTACTTGGGCAGAGTGTAGTGGAACAGATTATATGTTCCGCCGTACAAACTGGTCGACGCGACGATATTCTGCCCGGCATGGCACAGATTCATGATGGCCAGGGCTTCAGCGGACTGACCGGACGCGGTGGCCAGGGCTCCCGAGCCTCCTTCGAGCAGCGCCAGGCGTTTTTCCAACACGTCGGTCGTCGGATTCATCAACCGCGTATAGATGTTGCCGAATTCCTGTAATCCGAACAAGCGAGCGGCGTGATCTGTATCGTTGAAAACGTAGGACGTCGTTTGATAAAGAGGAACGGCGCGGGAATTGGTGGTCGGATCGGGAACTTGCCCGCCATGCAGACACAAAGTTGCCAATTTCCAGGATGCATCACTCATCGAAGGCTCCGCGAGGTTAGAGAGGCTGTTTCAAAGGTTGAAAATCAATGGATTTTTGCGCAATCGCGAATGCTTCGGCTTAAACCGGTTCATTCGTGCCGAACGTCCGGCGTGAGCCAGATGATCTTGTGTTGATCGAAGATAAAGTCGAAGCGGCCGACTGTTGCCGCATGTGGTTTTACACATGCGATAATCCAACCGCTAACAAACATTGGACTTACGCCCAATTCTCGCCCTTCAGGACTGGGGCCAGACCGTACTTCAGCACTCGCGAAGCCGACAGTCTAATTTGACACCCTCGGAAAGGCAAATTCACCCGCTCGGGAAATATCAAGCCGGTGCGTTGTCGATGCTGAGCTCTCGAGAGTTGTGCATCGAGGATTTTTGTAGACAACTTCGCCAGAGATTGGGGTGGTTGACTCAATCAACACCTCGAATCTCCCAAGGTCTGGCGAACTTGGCTAATCATTCGTCCAAATAATCTTCATCCAAACAATCCGGGTACCACGTGCCCCTCGGACAGAATGTGCGGGCGTCCCAATGTATCCGGAATGGCTTGCGCGGGATCAATTCCAAACCCGTCGTACAGCGTCGCAGAAAGATCGGCGATGTGAATCGCATTGTCACGAGGATACCATCCCAGGCGGTCACTCGATCCGAAATACTGCCCCCCAGCTAATCCGCCTCCCGCCATTAGAATTGTATAACAGCCAGGCCAATGGTCGCGGCCAGTGACGTTGTTTCCGTTATTGGAACGTCGCGCTCCGATCAGCGGCGTCCGACCAAATTCGCCGGCCCAGATCACCAGCGTTTCGTCCAGCAAGCCTCGGGAATGCATGTCTTCAAGCAATGTCGGAAGGGCCAAATTGACTGGCGGCAACAAATCTTTCTTCAGTCGCGGAAAGTTGTTGAGATGCGTATCCCAGCTGGGCTCATCGATCGCGGCGACGGGGGTATAAACTGTGACAAACGGGACCCCCGCTTCAATCAGTCGTCGTCCTAGAAGGGTCGACTGTCCGACTAGATTACGACCGTATCGGTCACGTAACTTGGAGTCTTCCTGGGAGAGATCAAAAGCTCGACGCGTAGCGCTAGAATCCAGCAGCGCGTAGGCCCGGCGGTAGTTCTCGCCCAAGGCGTCGATCGAGGCCGTTTCTTCAAGCCGCCGGATTCCCGTATCAAACTGCTGTAGCAGGTTTTTCCGCTGGGCGGCCCGTTGCTCATTCATTCCTGCCGGCAATGCGAGTTCGTCCAATTTGAAACCGGGGGCATTCGGATCTTTCAGGACGAGATAGGGGTCGTAAGCCGTCCCCATAAACCCCGCGTTTTGTCCGGGACTGGTGGCGGGGCCATTCCGTAAAACAAATGGCAACGACACAAACGGGGGCAAGGTGTCGGGTTTCTCAATCAACCGCCCGACGACTGAACCCATATGGGGGTAATCTTCACGACTGGCGAAAGTCTTGTTCGAAACCGCGAGAGATTCACCGACTTCACGTCCAGTGAGTGCCGCATAAATCGCGGGGTTGTGACAAAGCATGCGGTGATGAACAGAACGGACAACACACACTTTGTCCATGTGTCTGGCCATCGCGGGCAGATGTTCGCAGACATGCATGCCAGGGACATTGGTATCGATCGGACGGAATTCGCCTCGGATGGTCTCGTCACATTCGGGTTTCATATCGAACGTGTCGATCTGGCTGACTCCACCAGCCTGGAACAGCAGCAGGCAAGACTTGATTCGAGTCTTCCCAGTCGCCGCATGAGCCCGACCGGACAGGACATTGAGAAGTCCTGAGGACAAGAGTGAAATCCCGCCGACTTGCAGCAGATCGCGCCGGCCGATCAATCCCGCGGCCGATTGGTGATATTCCTCGCAACTGCCGTCGCGTATCGCAGAAGCTCTCGCCATTTCCCCTCCAATGATCGTGATTCATGGAAGTCAAGCCGGCTGTTTTACAGTTGAGCGCTTGCCGTTCTTTCGAAGTGTGAATGTTACCCTGTTCGAATCCGTGAGAAAAGCTGTGATTGAAATATTGTGCTTTGCTACGGAACCGAATGCCAACTTTTGAACTTACGCTGTTTCGGCTTTTCGGCAGATCGTCGATCTTTGACGATATTGGCCGGCATTAACTGACGTCGATTGAATGGGAGAGAGAGGGAAATTATTTCTCTCATAGGTCCCATTTGTCCCATAAGTCCCATTTCCCATACGTTTAGGATTAGCGAAGCAATCACTGTCGGTACTTCAAGCCACGCGACGATGTCGCGTGGCTGTAGGACGGACATTCCTGTCCGTCTGGCGCGATGTTGGACAGGGGGACGTCCTGCAAATCGTTCCGACACTTATTGATTCGCCAGTCCTTAAGGCTGATGTTCCGACTACGCTGGACGATTTCCCAAATGATGGGCTATTCCCCACGTTTCGCAATGATGATCCACCCGTTGGGCCGCCAACGACCAGCCAGCCAGGGCCGCCGCAAGGGGCCCGAAGCTGTTGCGTTCAGGGGCTGCCAGACTTCAATTTCAAAGCCCGCGTTACGCAGTAGTTTTCGAATCTCGGTTTGTGAGAATACATGCATTTGAAAATTCGGAATCCCGCGATCGTGAACGATTCGATCGCCGCCGGGTTGACCACCGAGCCAGCGCCGCCAGCGGTCTCGCCACAGCCAGGACCGTCCCTGCGGATCAAACAGATTGAACCACAGATTGTGGATATGCAACGCGATTTTGCCTCCCGGTCTGAG
>JAQGHT010000256.1 GCA_028291565.1 Planctomycetaceae bacterium
TCGCGTTGCGCATACTCGAACTGCAGACGCAGAATATCTTGATATCGGTAAGTCGCATCCGCTCCGTAGATCCAATAATACAGGCCTTGCGCATGGGGACCCGACCCGCTATTGTCATTGAATCGTCCACCGATTATCGAGCCGCCGATTTTCAGATCGCCATTGCCGATCGTGGCCCGGCCACCGACTGAGGGTGTCTTGTTATTGGCCACGTAATCACGGCTCATGTCAAAATCAATACCGTCATCTCCACCTTGCAGGCCATTGACGACGTAGAAGTTACCATCAACGACGATGTCGTCAAAAATCGGTTTCGAGACACTGAAGTTGATCCCTTCATCGGAGTAGGGCATCGGTAGAACTGGATCACCCAGATTATCGTCAAATGCGCGTTGGCCCATGTTGTAGATCAATGGCTTCGAGACGGTTCGGTACACGCCGGGGTTGACCTGTTGCGAGAACGCACCAAAGGGGACGACGATTCGACCTGCTTCCACGGCGGCCTTGACTCCTCGTTCGCAAGGTTCGCAACCATTGTTCAACCATTTTGTCAGGTCTAGTCTCAGGACTGCTTCAACCAGTTCTATTCGGCTACCTAAACCCGCCTCAGTATGGCAGGAAATACAGGCAGTAACCCTTCCACTGACGGGGCTGGTGGACGGTTGCCAGTTGGCCCCCACCCACACGTCGGGAAAAAAGCCAGGATTCATCAAATTCGAATCGCCGCCCCGCCATAATGGAGAAATCGTTCCATAAATCGACAGCGGATTCTCATCCGCGATAACGACGGCCCCAGCGTCCGTCGGGCCCGCTCCGCCTGGCCCGTTAGGCTGGCTTTTCGATGTCAGAAAGATGGCGATGCTGTCCCAGGTATTGGCCGGAACGTCCGCGCCATCCTTGTTGGCCATTCGCTGGACGGTCGCCTTCCAGCCGCCGAGGCCCTTCTTTTTGTCCAGCGACCGGTTTGCGTCATGACAGCTGATGCAGTATTCCTGAAACGCGGTTTCACCCGCGGAGACCTGAGCAGGATCCCAGCCAGTCGATTTTTTTACGTCCGGCTCAATGTCCGGAACATCAACTTTCTGACTGACGGTTTGTTCTGAATCGGATCGTTCGGACTCGGACTCCGACCGCGGCTGTTGTGATAACACCTGGATCGGCAAAACGAGTAATAGTCCAGCCAGGATGTGATAAAAACTGAATCCGATGCACTTCCTCACAATGTGTCCTTTTCAACATGGAATTCACTGTCAACGTCTGCCTCCAGTGCGTGAATCGTCTCGGAGAGAGCCGGGGCGCGGTATTCCGGCCAATGTCGTCACGACGATGATCGCAAGGACTATGAAAGTGAATGGGAATCTCGTCGAAGGAGATCAGGTTTTTAGTCGTAAGTGCTGAATTGATAGTGATGTGAGTCGACTCACCCAATGTTGGAGTCGACGATCGTGAAGCGATACTGGCAGGGAAGTCAAGGCGGAGAGAGTCTTGTCAGCCGCCCACTGGAAAACAATGGGCAGGCCTTTGGGCAGCGCGGGAAATAGTCGCTAAGTCAGTGTTATTGACATCGCGGCGAGCTTGTAATCTCTGTGCCCGATTTCCCGCAACCGCAGTTTCCGGCGATTTAAAGCCGAAAATAGCTGATTCAAGGTCTGGCAACTGGCATTCGGATTGAGAAAATCCAGGCTTTGCGAGTTACCTGCTGTTCCTAAACGGGATTTAAGGTTCGTTTCCCTCGAAAACCAGCGGATTCTTGAAAACAATTGTCGCGGTTATCGTCGTCGCTGTCGGCCAGAAATCAGGGCCAGCAACGCAACAAACAGGCTGGCGCCGATGATCGACCAGATGACAGGGAATGGCTGGTCGCCAAACGTAAAAATGATGAACTCCGGCAATCCCAATTGCCGACTCAACCAGGTTCCGAGCAACGCGCCGACAAAGCCCAGGAAAATTGAAACCAGGCAGCCCTGGTGAGAATAGCCGACGATGGACTGAGCCACGCCACCACAAATCCCCGCAACGATCAGCAATCCGAAGAATTCCAGTAATGTCATGATAGTTGCCTCTTTAACTTGGTGGGTCAGAAACAAAGGTGGTAGATCAGAAGCCAATCCCGGCATCGAATACGATCTTGCCCAGTATTACCTGGGTGCGCTGTAGACGATCTATGCAAGTGTGATGCCGAATCCGCATTCGACGTCATCAATTTGAAGCGAGATGATGTCGGCGGATTTTTCGCCACCGGGGCGGAACTTTGTTCGCGAGTGAAGGGAGACTCTCTCTTTTCATTTGACACCGGTTGCGACTCCAGCATTTTGTTTCTTGAACAAACACAGGGAAAAGATCGGCTTTAATCAATCCGTTGGCGCACAGCGGACTTCGCGGTATGTGATTTGCCTTTTCGGGCGGACGCCCCGAATTGAGATCTTTCGTTCGCGAATTGGAGTCCTGAATGTCCGCGCCACGTCGACTTGGTTTCACTTTGATTGAGCTCCTTGTCGTCATTGCCATAATTGCCATCTTGATCGCGCTGCTGTTGCCGGCCGTTCAGCAGGCTCGAGAAGCCGCCCGGCGTTCACAATGCCGGAATAATGTGAAGCAGGTCATGCTGGCCTTTCACAACTATCACGACTCCAACAACGGCTTTCCGAATCGCTATTCGCTCAATGGATCGACGCTGAACAGTGGTCATGGCTGGGGTTTGAAACTGCTGCCGTTCCTGGAACAGGCGCCGCTTTACAACTCCTGGGTGGCGAATAAAAGTTTCTTCGATCCAGAAAATCAGCCCGTGTTGATGAGTCCTGTGCGAGTTTATCTGTGTCCTTCATCGCCAGGCGGTCCGCGCGTCATGAACCTGTCTTCTGGGAGCACGACTCCCACTTCGACCGGAATTGCCAGCGATTATGTCGTCTTTCATCAGATCACGACGACCGGTTCGGGAGTCACCTGCACCCTCTGTAATACTGCCGCCCCCAAGACCGCGGGGACGGTGACACCAATGGCAGCAATTACAGACGGGACTTCCAACACGATCATGATGTCGGAGCAGGCTGGACGTCCTGACTATTACATCGGCAATGTCAAACAAGC
>JAQGHT010000058.1 GCA_028291565.1 Planctomycetaceae bacterium
CAGGGTTCGCCATGTCATCGTGGCGTACCCTGGGAATGTCGAGAATTGAGTCGTCGTACCCTGAAAGGGTTCCACAATGCGAGGCCGGATTGTGGAACCCTTTCAGGGTACGGGACCTCAATAATCCAGCACCCAGGGTAAGCCACGGGTACGTGGCGAACCCTGGGCTTTGATATGCAACCCCCTTCGGGGTAGAAATCAAAAAAAGCACATCCGAATCCTAAGCCCGGCTATCACGTTGCCATAAAGCCTTAACAGACAAGAATTCCAAAGTTGTACAATCTCTTTCAACGGTGGGACAACAATCGAAGAATCGGAACCAGTCGCGAAAGGGACGACAGATTGATTTCCGAGCGTCGAAACAGGGGGTTTCAGAGATTTTCGCAACACTTCAGGATGAGCGAAGCAAGTAATAGTCGGCACTTCAAGCCAGGCGACGAGGTCGCCTGGCTGTAGGACGGACATTCCTGTCCGTCTAGCGCGATGTTGGACAGGGAGTGCACGTCCTGCCAATAGTTCCGACCCAGATTGATCCGCCAGTCGTGAGACTTAAAAGCGGCCAAACAACCTGACCTTTCTGCAAGCGATGTCTCTGCGAGGGCGTGAGATTTTGAAGTAGGACAGGTTTTCAACCTGTCAGTGCTCCGGAAACGGACAGGTTAAAAACCTGTCCTACCGATTGATTCACAACCTCTCCAAGACTCGCAGTCGAAGAGCTTTTCAATATCCGTTCAGGCAAACTCTTCGACGCACCAGCGGTTTGGCAGGTTTTCAGTTTCAGGATCGGCGAATCAACAATTGCCGTAGCCATGCGGATCGGTTGACCGATTTATTTCTGAAATTGATTGATTCGCCAAGCCTGAAAAAGCCATAACGCGTACCCCACGCAGGAGGCCGGATAAACCGCTGTAGGATGGCCGCTCTCGGCCGTCCAATACTTTGCAGCTCAAACGGAATGAAGTGCAACCAGGCGTAAGAAAACCACCCCACTGAGCTTGCTGCAGTGGATTCGGGCTATTGCACTACGTTCCCATTCTCATCAACAGCTGGCAAAGGGAAACGAGCGAGTTCCGACGCCTGAGGGTATGCTCCGCCTCCTCTTTTCTGTATTTTGTCAATGGAATTAACACGTCAACCTCAGCCCCAATCGTGGGCACAACTGGGCGGATGCTGATTCATGGCGAGTCGAAAATGGACACGTGACGAGCTATTGTTGGCCATGAATCTCTATTGCCAACTGCCATTTGGCAAGTTGCACCAGCACAACCCCGAGATCATCCAACTCGCGGCAGCCCTCGACCGGACACCTTCGAGCATCGCGATGAAACTCGTTAACCTGGCATCATTAGACCCGCTGCATCAACAGCGCGGAGCGGCGAAAAGTCACAAAATGATCGCCAAATGTTCCGTTTGAGGCCTGGCAGCGGACGGAAAATCTGCGACAATGAAATCGTCAAGGACGACACTTTATTTCCCTTGATCGCCAAACTTTTTTCGATGTTTCGCGGTCACGCTTCAGCACTTGAAAACGGATCAATTCAGAACCTCATCGCGATTGGAAAAGTCTCGTTCTGGTGTCAGTTGGTATTTTGGATAGGATAGTGCCAACAACGGATCACGCACTTCATAGGAGATTGTCATGTGGATCATCACTCACGATTTTCTAACACCCGAAAACGAAGATGATTGCGCAGTTGGGCTCTCGAGTTGCGACTTTGAAGATTCCAAGCGAGAAAGCCTGCAGTACCAGTTCCGCCTCCTCGACGACGATGGAGAACTGTACTATGAGGGTCTTACTGATGACGCGAATTCAGAGAATGCGTTTGATCCGCTCGACGATTTTGGTCTTGGATATGCCGGTTGCACAGAAATCCGCTATTTGAGAAACGGAAAGTGGGAGTCCCTCTAGTAATGCCTGTGTTACGCTCCATTGTCGAGCATTATCAACGTGATTGCATGGATGCAGGGTTCCACCTGGATTCTGAACTGGCTCGTCGATTTACCGCTTCATTGTTGACCAAGAGGTTCATGATTCTGACCGGGCTCAGTGGTTCGGGAAAGACGAAACTAGCGCAAGCGTTTGCTCGCTGGATTTCGCCGTCTCAAATTCATCGCGCCGATCCGTTTGAGCCCGGGGAGTCGATTCCGTCGGATCGCATTAAATATTATGTGAAAGCCGCCGATCGCTTGTCCGTCGAATTCTGGAATACACCTGATGAAGCGAACGCGATCAAGGTCGTTTTGCCACGAGAATTAATTCAAGAGTGGGCGAACTATATTACGGCGAATGCTTTGCCTGACAACACGCCCGCGAGGCAAATTCGAGAGGGCGTTGCTGGGACAACGAAATTCTCCGCTCAGTTGAATTCGTTCGAGACTCATTTCAAGGCTGCAGCGTTTGCACTCCTAAACGCCAAGACGATAGCAAGCTCACACCGCTGTTACGAAGTCGTTGCGGTCGGAGCTGATTGGACAAGTAATGAACAGATCCTGGGCTATCTCGACGGCCTGGACAAGTCGCGGTATGTCAGAACGAGGGTATTGGATTTGATCCTCCGTGCGCAAAGAGAGCCCCTCTTGCCGCACTTTCTCATTCTGGATGAGATGAATCTTTCGCACGTCGAACGGTACTTTGCGGACTTGCTTTCCTCGATTGAGTCCGGCGAGCCAGTTCATTTGCATTCCGCTCAAGACGAAAACGGCCAACCAGCATCTCCGAGTGGCGTTCCAGGAGAAATTAAGCTTCCTTCGAATCTATTCATCATCGGAACAGTCAACGTCGACGAGACAACATACGCCTTCTCGCCCAAAGTGCTCGATCGGGCAAATGTGATCGAATTCCGCGTCGCGGAAGCCGAGATGCAGGGCTTTGTGACTCATTTCAAAGCGACAAATCTGGCAGCACTGAATGGCAAGGGCGCGGCATACGCCGAGGAATTCACAAAGTCCGATGGCAACGGGGTTGATTTAGCTCCCAACGAAGCCACTTACTTGGAGTCGGAACTCCTGCTGTTCTTCGGTGTCTTGAAGGAGCGTCACAACGAGTTCGGGTACCGAACGGCCAAAGAGATTGGCGCGTTTGTCAAAAATTACAAGAACCTCTCAGATTCGTCATGGGAAATTCGACTCGCATTTGATGCACAGGTCAATCAGAAATTATTACCTAAACTTCATGGATCTCGGGCGAAACTCGAGCCCATGCTTTGTGCGCTCGCGGCAATTTGCTTTGAAAAACGTGAGTCGGCGGATAACCCCGCTCAATACCGTTTGCTTCGAGATCTCGCCGCGCGAGCGATCAAAATGGACAATGACTTGGACCCACTTCGCACAAGGCCAGATGGGACCTTTGCGTTTCCGTCTACCGACGCATTCTATCCATCCAGCCATGAAAAGATCGTCAGAATGCTTGAGATGGTTCGCTACAACGGATTCACCAGCTTCGCGGAGGCCTGACAATGCCACAATCCGCCCGCGAGGCGTTCGTTCCGTTCTTGGACCAAGCCGGTCGCCAACTCGGGCTGCTTCGCCTTGTGGAAAGTGGCACCACGGCCCACACGATACTGATTCTTACGGAAGACGAGGCAAGGCAGGCAGGTGAGGAGTCGGTTCAGCTTTTGGAGGGGTTCGTCTATGACTATGCATTGGTCGACGCACAAGGGCCGTGGCGTGTCAGTTCCAGCGGATTAGTCAAACCGAACGTGATCCAGCGTGGACTCGGACGGATCGACACCAGCGTGGAAACCGGATTATTCGAGATCCTGCTCGAAAACGAATTCACTCAGGAACCTGTTGCGCGGGCGTCGGTTGAGATTCGTTCGCATAAAATTGACTATCGGACGGATTACCGGGGAATGCTCGGCGCCATTGCCGATCAATGTGCGGAACTGCTCTACGATGTCAGGGCGACCGCAAAAATGCGACTGACGCCGAAATCACAACTGGATCCTGAGAATCTGCAGCGCCGGCTGGAATTTCTGAGTGCGACCATTCAGTCACGCGAGTTTTTCGCAGCGTTGCATCAGATCACATCGGCACCACACCAGGTCTTGCGGCATGCCGTGGAATCGACTCCCGTTGGACGGATCCGACGCGGTGGGCGCGATATCTCGCGGCAATTGGCCAGTGGAAGTTGTCGTCAAAAACTGCCTGCCGATCATCCACTGTCAATTCGGATGGTTGCAGCAGGAATTGCGACGCCGTCCGTGCCGTCAAACGTCCAAGTTGCAGTGCGATTCGATTCTCTCGACACACCGGAAAACAGATTTGTAAAGTATGTGGTGGAGACTTTTCGTGAGTTTTTGGGACGCGCCCGAGCGCAGCTAGGACGAAGTACGTCGCTGGCAAGCAAACGCCTAGAGCGTAACATTGGTTACCTGGCAGGAAAGCTGAATGAAGTTCTGACCCAGTCATTTTTTCGCGAGATTTCAGCGCCAACGTGTATACCGCTTGGTAGCCCTGTACTTCAGCGAAAAGCTGGGTATCGAGAGCTTCTCCTGACATGGTTGAAGTTTGAATTGGCTGCGGACCTCGCGTGGCAGGGAGGCAGCGAAGTTTATGGTGCCGGCAAGCGAGACACCTCAGCGCTCTACGAGTATTGGGTCTTCTTCCAACTTCTACGATTGTTCAGAGATAAGTTCGAACTCGACGTTTCACTGGGAAGCAGTCTATTTGAGGTCACTGACGCAGGGTTGAACTTGAAATTGAAGGTCCACAGCCCGCTCGGCATCGAAGGACGCTGTGTCCGGCAGTCGAGGCGACTGCACGTTCGATATCATTACAACCTCACCTATAAGCAAACCGAAGACAGAGGCACGGCAGGGTCTTGGACTCGCCGCATGCGGCCGGACTTCACGCTGAGCTTTTGGCCGGAAGGCTTCAGCATTGAGGACGCGGAGATGCAGGAACTCGCCGTGCATATTCATTTCGACGCGAAGTATCGTGTCGACAATATCGCGGAACTCTTCGGTCTGGCTGACGATGATATGAGCAACGAGAAATCAGAACAGAAACGGGGCAGTTACCAGCGCGGCGACCTGCTGAAGATGCACGCCTACCGCGACGCGATCAAGCGATCCGAAGGTGCGTACATCATCTATCCAGGAAAAACAACGGATCCCACGCACTTTCAGGGATTTCACGAAATCTTACCAGGTCTCGGAGCGTTTTCGTTGAGACCCGGAACGGACGGTCAAGGTGTTGGTCTTCAACACCTATCCCGATTCATTGATGATACAATCGCACATGTTTGCAATCGCGCGACCGCCCGTGAGCAAAGCAACTACCATCTGTTTCAGGTTTATCAGAGTGGCATATCATCCAATGACAACAAACTTACCAGCCAAATTCCAGAAATGGACGAATCTGTCGGTATGCGGGCTCAGCCGCCCACCGAACAAACCGTTTTAGTCGGCTGGTTCGATGACGAAGAACATGAAGCGTGGATTCGGAGAGCAGGTCTTTACAACTTTAGGGCCGGTGATCGCTCCGGTTCAATTCGTCTTGCGCCAGAAATCGCTCAGGCTGATTATTTGCTGTTGCATACGCACGGCAACCGAGCATCGTCGGGCTTGTACCGCATCCTGAAAAGAGGACCTCGCCTCTTCACAAATCAGGAGTTACGGAAACGTGGCTATCCTCGTGAATCGACGACAGATGCAATCTATGCCGTTTTTGATGTTGCGCCAGAGAAGTTCTATTCTGAATGGAAATGGGACTATTCGAAATTATCGGGTCGCAAAACTGGCCGCCAATCAGCTGAGCCGTTCGCCGTAAGACTCTTAGATGTCCTCGCGATTCATGACAAACGATAACTGCCCCAGAACTCGAAACCTAGCAGCTTGCTCCGCTTGGGGCAAAAATATCCGAAAAGAAGAGGAAAAGAAAATCCCAAATCTTTTGCAGTCCAGTGCTGAAGCACCAGATTCCGTTAGCTTCATTGAGGGCGGGTCAGGTTACGAATCAGTTGGCGAGATCGACTCTCATCTTTATTTACGTGCACCTGTGGCGGAGTTGCACAACCGTTTCGACGCGAAGCCATTGAAGCTCCACTCGCGGTGACTCCGTTATTGAACATGGTTACGGTGATAACTTCGAAAATATCTACGTGTGCTTAACTCATTCCATTTCATCGATCAGAATCCTCAAATTCAAATTCACCATCCAGCTGCATTTCAGCCTCAGCCTCCGCTTGGAGTTCCATTTGTAGCTCATGTTCGGCCACACGCAATTTGTCATAGATTGGGATCTCTTGGCCCAATATCTCGAAACTCACAGCCAAAGAGTATCGGGCGGTCGAGTCGGGATCACGGCTCCAACCCTCGCGGCCAATAACGGAAACACAAAAGCTTTCGGGCAACGAGCTCGATTTCTTAATCGCCCAATCCTTCTGCAATGTGCCTGAATTTCGTTTGGCATTTTTGATAACGCCGTCACTGGACTTTGAACCAAGTGTCCAACCGAAATTCGAATCGCCCGTTTCCTCTGTATCACTGCCCTTCAATGCTCGACTGCGGAAATGTTCGAGACTTTCCTCCAATCCGTTACTTTTCCATTCGGCCCAGGTGGATAGGTATCGGCGCACGTTTCGCCGGGTTCGGCGCGGACTTGCAACATAGGAAAGCGTTACTTCAATTAGTATCTCATAGTCGTCGGCCGGGCGGCGCATTGCATCTGGTATTTTTACTTGGTAGATGTGTCCCTCCCCAGATCTGATCTCGGATTCGCCAGATGTGATGAAGGTCGTACGATAATCTGTATTAACGGTCGCTCGCTTGCGGTCTGGCACACCATAACCAATCATACGTAGCAACTTTGTTAACTGCTCCTCCAACTCGGAACGTTTATTATTTGCGTCGGCGATTTTCTTGGTCAGCACATAATCTTGCTTCTTCCTATTCTTGAGTTTCTTTTGGAGTTGCTTCACGACTTGAAGTTCACGCATGAGCAACATTGCCCAATCAGGCCAACGCGCCGATTGAACGATCAATGCCCGATATAGAAGACTTGGCTCATCCGGAAGCAGCGATTGGAGATGTGCCGCAATGTGAGTGACTTTCGGTGCGGCAAATGAAGTGCCAATTTGGTCGCGATCAAAGGCGGGGCCGGGAGGATACATCGTTGAACGTAGCAGCTCGGGGTAACATTCGCGACCGCAGTCCGGTGTCGCAA
>JAQGHT010000060.1 GCA_028291565.1 Planctomycetaceae bacterium
CCGCGGTCCAGCGAAGTGCTCTGGAGCTCGACGATGCACTCGGATTGAAGGAAAACATCCTGTCATTGGAAGTTCGCCAGATGCAGGAGCTCGGAGATCAGTTGCGGGCGATCAACAGCCCCACGCCAACAGACTCCCCGGTGGCCGCGGCGCCGCCAGCATCTGCCGAGGCCAAGCCAATGGCCGCAGGCTCACGCATGGCAGGAGCACTTGGTGGACGAGCTGGATCCGGTAAGGCCGATGCAAGATCCGAGGCGAAAAAATCCGAGAGTGGCGAGAAGGCCAGAATGAAGATACCGGCCAAGGATGGAGCGAGTCGCGAACTGCGCAAGCGATACGCCAAAGATCGAGATATGTCTGACAAAGAACAGGAACAATTGTCCGAATCCGATCTGGCTGAGAAGCAAAAAGAAGTCACTTTTTTCGCGGCCCCGGAACTCAAGGTCGCCCAGGTGCGGCAACTCTACCGCAAACTTGACAAAACTATGGAATGGGCAGAAAACAATTATCATCACCTGCCGATTGATCAACAGAATGCAGGACTGATTACAGTCAATGCGTTCTGGAATGATTTTTCCAAGCACGATCCCGCAACACCGTTTGTCTCACGCAATCTGGCGGAAGCGTCGCGGAATTTTCCCGAGATTCTGCTAGCGCTCGCGGTCCTGGATCTGCCGTTTGACGCTCCCAAGCACGAAACCAAATTTGACGCGGCGAAGATGACGCTTCACGCGGGCGGTTCGCTCGTCGTATTCCACGAGGAAATCAAGCCCTCAGCCGCGCCTGACGGAGCGGCTAAGGTGCTGGTCAGCCAGAACTTCTTCCGTCACGGAGACCGCACTCGTGTCGAGAACGGCGAGCAAGTCGACAAGTTCATCAACGAGGAATTCCTGGTCCAGGTTGTTTATGGTTGCCAGGTCGTCATTACGAACCCGACCTCGACAAAGCAAAAGCTCAACGTTTTGGTGCAGATTCCACGTGGGGCGATCCCCGTGCTGAACAGTCAGGCGACGAAGACGGTCCACATGAACCTGGAACCATATCACACGCAGACATTGGAGTATCATTTCTACTTCCCGGGAGCTGGCAAATTCCCGCACTTCCCAGTGCATGTCGCGAAGAACGAAACCCTGATCGCCGCACCGGCTCCGGTGACTTTCAGTGTGGTCGACAAGCCGACCAAAATCGACACCGGGTCGTGGGATTATGTCTCACAATATGCCTCAACGGACGACGTGCTGATTTTCCTGGATAAGCATAATGTCGAAGGATTGAATCTCGAACGCATTGCCTGGCGAATGCAGGACGCGAAGGTCTTCGAGACCATTGTGACCAAGCTGGCGCAGCGGCATGTTTATCAGCATACACTCTGGTCCTATGCATTGAAGCACAACGTCGTCTCTGTCGCTCGCGAATTCCTGCAACACGCGGACCAGATCGTCAACGACTGCGGAGGGCGATTGGCGAGTACGTTGTTGACGATTGATCCTGTGCGTCGACGCACGTATGAGCATCTCGAATACAAGCCGCTGGTGAATGCTCGAGCCCACGCACTCGGCAAACGCCGTCAGATCGTCAACGACCGGCTGTTCGGCCAGTATCATCAGACGCTGAAGCAACTCAGTTATGAGCGTCAGCTCGATGATCACGACCTGCTGGCGGTCACCTATTACCTGCTGGTTCAGGATCGCATTGAGGAGGCTTTGGCGACATTTGCCCGAGTCAACGTCGACAAGATCCCGATGAAGATGCAGTACGATTACTGTGCTGCCTACCTCGACTTTTTCACGGACGATCACAAGCTGGCACGAGTCATCGCGACGAAGTATGCTGATCATCCAGTTGATCGCTGGCGACAAACGTTTGCCGCCATTACGGCTCAACTCGATGAAGCCGAAGGCAAGGATACGAAACTTGTCAATGAAGAGGATCGTAACCAGCAGCAAGCGCTGCTGGCCGCGACCGAACCGAGCTTCGATGTGACGGTTGAAGCGAAGCAGATCAAACTCGATCACCAGAACTTGAATGCGGTGCGAATCAACTTCTACGAAATGGACGTCGAACTGCTCTTCAGCCGTAACCCCTTCGTGCAACAATTCCGAGGTGAATTCAGCTCGATCAAGCCAAATCACACCGTTGAAGTGGCGTTGGTAGATGAAGCAAAGGTTCCTGCCGCGGTCGATCCGAAAGCTCAAGCTGCAAAGGCGGCTGATCCGAAAATTGCTGGTGCGGCGAAGAACAAGCCTGTCGCCAAACTGATACCACTTCCAGCCGCCTTGCAGAATAAGAACGTCTTAGTCGAAGTCGTCGGAGCTGGTCAGACCAAGACACAGGCCTATTATTCACATTCGCTCTCGGTGCAAGTGATCGAGAACTATGGCCAGATCAAAGTGACGCATCAAACGACAGGCCAGCCCGTTTCAAAAGCGTACGTCAAAGTCTACGCTCAGATGGCCAACGGTGTTGTGAAGTTCTACAAAGACGGATACACCGACCTGCGAGGCCGCTTCGACTATTCGTCACTGAACACGAATGATCTAGATGTCGCAACCAAATTCTCAATTCTGGTGATGAGTAACGAGCATGGGGCACTCGTGAGAGAAGCGATGCCACCCAAAAGGTAGTTTGTGCAGTCCCATCACGGAGGGGAGCCTGTCCTGCCTGGTGCTTTGAAGTCGCTTGTCAGCAGTTATATCGCTCACAGTAAAGAATGAGACGTCTGATCGCGGGGATCAGTAATGAAATAGACTCATTCGTGGCTGCGAACATAATCCCGTTCGAGCAAGCCCAAAGGAAATCTGATGCTGGCCCGCAGCGCTACTTCAATAGTTGCGCTGCGGGCTGTTTTGCTGTAGCATGTGCAATGCGTCACTCTGTTTGTAAACTGGTGCCGCGGCGGACAATCGGATCGAGGCTTGACGAAGAGAACTGGGGCAATGATCACATCCAACCTGATTGACGATCTGTATCGGCATGACATCTGGGCGAACGGACGAATTCTGCAACTTGCTGAAGGGCTGACCGACGAACAACTCGATGAACCCCGTGAGATGGGTTTTGGTAGCCTGCGAGCCACGTTATTCCATATCCTCGCTGCCGAAGAAATCTGGCTTGAGCGTTGCGAAGGACAACCTTGGCGTCCATTTTCGTTTGAACCACAGGGAACTTCGCTGATTCAGATTGGCGGTCGGTTGCGGGCCGTGGCGCAGCGGCGCAGTGAACTAATTGATCGAGAACGGGCTTCGCAATGGCAACGCGAAGTCACCTTTCAGGACAGCAAACGCAACGAATATGTTCAACGATTGGACAACTTGCTGGTCCATGTCGCCAATCATGGTGTGCACCACCGGGCTCAGGCACTGCATTATTTGAAACAGTTCGGCCACACAGTGCCTGTCGGTCTCGATTTTCTGGTGTTCAAGCTCGCGTATTCGAATGTGACGCAGGACGCCGCGGCGACCGAAGCCATGCGGCAATACGGTCTTGAGGTGGATCGTGAACCGGGCCTGCAAGTGGCATTTAATCCTGTCGAAATCCAGCGTTTGTATGCCTACCATGATTGGGGCAATCAACGGCTGCTCGAAGTCGCTGCGACTCTGGATGACGCCGCCCTGGACCGTGATTTCGGAATTGGACCTGGCTCGATTCGCAAGACGTTTCTGCATCTCTTTGGAACTGAGCCCTGGTGGTTGAAGAATTGGGCTGGCGACCTCGGGATGTTCGAACAGCCTGCTGCTGACATGCCGCTTCAGCAATTGAAGGAGTCCTGGTCCGACGTTGCCCAGCAGCGGAATGCCTTCATCTCGCAACTCGATCAAGAGCGGGCCTCGCAAATTGTGTCTATGCTGGTCGGCGGGCCACCTCTAAAATTCCGTATCATTGATTCGCTGATTCAAATCTGCCTCCACGGGACGCACCACCGAGCTCAATTGACCAACATGTTGCGGCACAGTGGAGTTCAACCACCAGGACTCGATTATGTGGGCTGGATCCGTGACTCGAACCCAACAAGGTGAATACCTCCAATTCAGTGGCGAGAGATTTTTGCAGCATGCCACAAGAATGCGAAAACCGTCTCGCCAAGCCCAAAGACCGCATTCTCAGCCCAGAATGGCCATCCGGATAATGCTGAAAGGTTGCTATCAGGAATAGGGGGATAGCGTGCCATCGTCACTCACTGATCCGATCAAGTTGGGAGAATCTTGAAGTCCGCGGCAACTTCGTTCTATTGGGATTGCTTGTTTCACGTCTCGCAGGTCGTACCATTTGCGCTTTCAAAACAAGATGAAGCAAGCTTACAAACTCGATGAATGTTCTGTTTGGAAATATCCGATTTCAACGCAATCGCGGCTCTAACTCGGAGTATTCTCGAAATCCCTTTTAAAGGAGAAAACAGAATGAAACGTCGCTTCCTAATTCTGACTGGAACACTGGCGGCTCTCATACTGGTTGTTTCGACGGCCCAGCAGGCCGAAGCAGTCTGGGGCAATCAAAGTGCAGCTTATGGTGGCAAAAGCGGGACCGCCTACGGTTATACGAATGGCTTTGGCTGGAATTCCGCCGCTGTTGAAGGCTTACAGCCCCCTTGTATTCGCCGTGCGTGGGGAAATTTCCGCGGCACGAACGTCAATTGTGGTCCAGCCTACGGGAATTACTGTGTCCCGGCGGCGGCCTGCAACGGAGTCTATAGCCGCGTCAACGGCCACCCATAACATCCTGCCCACACATCCCATTTTTACATTTGACAGTTTTAAGCCAATTCGATTTGGTGTGCTAGCGATCTTATTGTCTGGCAATTTAACGGCGAATTGGCTGTTGACCGACCAGTCATCATCCTATTTCTTGGATCCACTCCCCCGTTGCGGCTGGTACGAAAGTTGCCAAGTCGCAGGGAGCGTGCAACGTTGCGACCGGTGTTGCGAAAACTTGAATCAATTTGGGCGAAATCTGTCTTTTTGACCATTTGTCTTGTTTCGCGATCCGAACGAATTTCGCATTGAAATGGCGAAATTCTCTTAGCGAGCTAATCCTTCGGTGTTTCAATTGTTTGAACAGGGAACTCCCTGTTACTCGCGAAACGCTCAATGTCAGGCCGCTCTGGTTCGCATATGGAATGACCGCTTTGCTCGGGGATTTCCGGCCTGAATTCAGTGTTGAATCAGGTTCGGAGAATTTATGGAGTCCGCTTTACGGGAGAAAATGGAATGAGTCGTCGCTTCTTGATTCTTGCTGGAACACTCGCAGCGTTGGTACTGGGAACATTCATCACAAATGAAGCCGAAGCCGGCCGTTGTTGCGGTCGACGCCGGGCTGGTTGTGGCTATAGCGGCGGCTGTGGCTATGGTGGGGGCTATGGTGGCGGCTGTGGCTACAGTGGTGGTTGCGGCTATCGCGGTGGTTGTGGTGTTGGCTACGGCGGCGGCGGCGCTTGTGGTGCCGGCGGCGCCTGTGGTGCCGGCGGCGCCTGTGGCGTCGGCGGCGGTTGTAGTGCCAGCTATGGCGGAACAGATGCCTATGGCGCTACCGCGTATGGCGTACCCTATAGTTCGCCTGCCATCTACAATGGCAGCTACGCAATCACCAACGGCTGGTAATTCGATATCGATATATATCAAATCAGCTCACAGAAATGGGCTGTTGATTCTGATACCGATGACACAGGACTACATGGCTTGTCCACGTGGTAACCGGGCCTTGGCATGACTCAGTCTCGCCGATCGGGAACGTCTTGCGAAGGCCCGTATTGTCTCTGTCAAATCACGTCATCCGGATGACGACTTGCTTCGATCCAAGATCTGATTGAGCAGTTTCCAGACAGCCGCTTCCTCGGGGGGCAGTTGTAGAGCAGAAGATCTCGACTGTGCAGGTCGGATTGCCAGGCGCGTCTTGAGTGATCCGTCGAGGTAGGACGAGATCACGGCAGGATGCACATAGCATTTGCGACACACCGCAGGCGTATTACCGAGCCGCCTGGCGACCTGACGAATGGCTTGGGCCACGTTGCGCTTCGCGGCAGTTTCAGAGTCAAAGTGCGGTGTCTGTTCAAGCATTCTCGCGGCGAGTGTCGTGCCGGCCCAGGTACGAAAGTCTTTGGCGGTATAATCTCCACCCGTAATCTCGCGAATGTAGTCATTCACATCTTGCGATCGAACATCGTGGACCTGTCCAAATTCATCGAGATATTCGAACAATTCCTGGCCAGGAAGATGTTGGCACTGCCGAACAATTTTTGCCAGTACTGGATCGCACAAGTCAATATCGTGCTCAATCCCGCTCTTGCCGCGAAATTGGAATCGGATTTGAGTTCCAACGACCAAAGCATGGCGGTTCTGCAAAGTCGTCAGCCCGAACGAATGATTCTGCCTGGCATATTCATCATTGCCGACTCGAATCAATGTCGACTCCAGCAGACTGACGACCGCAGCCAGTATCTTGTCGCGTGGTAAGCCATCGAGCGCAAGGTCCCGTTTGAGCCGTCGTCGAAGCTTTGGCAATGCGCGCGCGAAGTCCAACATTTGATTATATTTCGTCTCGTCCCGGCATTGTCTCCACGCGCTATGATAGCGATATTGTTTGCGATTTCTCGCGTCGATTCCGCTGGCCTGAATATGACCGTTCTCAAGACAACAAATCCAGACGGATTCCCAGGCGGGGGGAATCACCAGCAATCGGATACGCTCCAGATGTGCGGGGTGGCGCAATGGCTTGCCGTCAGGAAGACAATATCGAAAACCATTCCGATGGCGTTTTCGACTGAAACCTGGAGAACGATCTGAAACGTACTGCAGACCGGCCCTCGCGGCTGATTCGAGGGAATCCACAATGTGCTCCTGCTTCGGGATGACGAGTCCTTATCGCTCAAATCGAAAGTGAACGACGTTCGGATTCGACCTCGTTTCCAGCCCAACATGTGCATGGAAGGATCTACGTGATTGACACGGTTCACGAACCTCTCTCTCAGAAAGGGCAACTCATGTGCCGAGACAAGAACGACAACGAACTCGTGAATCAAGATGAAGACTCGACCGGTTTCAACGTCTCAGGTGCTGAAAGATCTGGCTGATTGAAGACCCGCCTTGATGATTGCCAGTCGAACACATTGCCGCTCGTTTTTACGACGATTGTGGCAATCAGATTGGCATGAGAAAGCAATGATTGCTTCAGCTTCAGACTGTACAAACAAAATCAAGGCCAAGCGTTGGGATTTCGCAATCAAGCATAACGGTCTGGCGACAACAGCCTTAAGTCAAATCCAGGCGATTCATGAGACACCAGGTTTGACACAATCTGACCGGAAGCCGGTCCCAGGCTGACCCCCATCATGGCATGCCCTGTTGCGACAATCAGATTTTCGAATCGCTCGGTTCGACCGAGATAGGGCAAGCCGTCCGGCGAGCACGGACGAAGACCGCGCCAAGGCGGAATGCCGTCAAAATCTTCAGGGCGAAATTCAGGAAAGTAACGGATGGCCGACTTGATGATCCCGCGGACTCGGGCTGGCCTGATGGTTTCATTTAAGCCTGACATTTCCATGGTCCCACCGAACCGCAGCGTCTCTCCCATCGGCGCCACTGCCGCGCGGGCTTCCGTCAGGATCGAACAAAGTTGTGGCAGTTGTCGCGGTTTCGGCAGGGTCAGGCTGTAACCTTTGCCGGCTTGCATCGGCAGATTGAGTCGCAGTAATCGGGCGAGCCCCGTCGACCACATGCCGCTGGCGATCACGATTTCGTCAGCTTCCACTATCCCATGTGTCGTTTGCACCGCAGCGATGCGGCGGCCTCGTTGTTCAAAACCCGTGACTTCGGATTCCCATTGAAATTGGCATCCGCGTTCAATCAAACGCTTCTGCAACCCGTTCACGAATCGTTGAGGAACGAGATGGGCGTCGCGAGGGTAATGCACCGCGCCGCAAATCTCCATTTTCGCACCAGGATCCAGTGCAGCGGTTGCAGAGGCATCAAGCACGTCCGCCGGGATCCCAAGCTGTCGCGCCTTCTCGGCTCCCCGAGCCTCCTCTTCGAGTCCGTGTTCCGTATTACAGAGCATCAGCAAGCCCTTTCGAACGAGACCAAACTCATTGGACCATTCATCAGACAATCGCTCATAGCAGGCCCGGCTGGCGAAATGCAGATCGCGGAGCAGTGGAGCCGCTTGATCAACTCGTTTGGACGAGCACGCTCTCCAGAACTTGTAACTCCAGCTGAACAGATCCCACGAAAAACGGGGCTGAATGTAGAACGGCGATTCGGGATTCCACATCCACTTCATGCCCAGCGCGACCATTCCAGGCGCCGCCAACGGAACGAAGTGACTGGGGACGATCATCCCCGCGTTCCCATAGGAACAACCGTCGCGTTCGCAAGGATTGCGTTCGACGACCGTGACTCGCCAACCGCGCTCCAGGCAATAGTAGGCAGAGCATAACCCGATCACTCCGCCGCCGACAATGAGAACGTGTTTCGACATAAAGTCCGCTTGAAATTGTATACAAATATGATCGGTGCCATAGGACGGACAGGAATGTCCGGCCTACAACTCGCTGTGCGTCGCACGAATGCCCCATTGGAAAGGATCGCGATCATCGAGTATCAGCTTTGAATCCGCGTTGATAAACGCAGTGCCCGAAATCGTCGGTATCACACACGTCTGGTTTGGGTCATCCCACACAAACGTTCCGACAAACTGTGTTCCCAAGATGCTTTCCTGGATCCAGGCCTGACCCGGTGCGAGTTTACCGTCGGCCGCCAGGCAGGCCAATTTCGCACTCGTCCCGGTGCCGCATGGGGA
>JAQGHT010000136.1 GCA_028291565.1 Planctomycetaceae bacterium
CTGTCTGGTTTCCAGTGCTCTTCCCGCGATGACAGCAATCGCCTTCAACGCGTTTGTTCGGACCTCTTCATCATGCTCGGGCTGCATCGCATGAACCAGTGTTGGCAAAACCGTTTCCGGAGTGTGAAACAACGCCAGTGTCTGAGCCAGGATTGCCTGCTGTTTTTTCGCATTGTCGTCACCGGTTCCGCTCTTCAGCTCCTTTTCGAGCAAATCCGACAGCTGCTTCGCGACATCGACACTGTCGCACAGCTTAGGACCGGGATCGGTGGAATTCTGGTCAGCCGAAAGTTGCTGGGCCAAACCAAAGATCGCCCGTGACCGAACATGCGGATGTGGGCTCTGAATATCCAGAACGAGCGATCGCCAGTCCTGCTCAATACTGGCCATCCTCGAAACCAGCGACCACACCAGGATAATCGCCAGCACGATCAGACCTGGAATCAAGAACAATTGGGCGATAAATCCCGCCGAAGGAGGTTGCACGGGAGGTAACTCTTCCGGCAAACCAGTGAATTCCGATTCTTGACCGTCTGTGGACATATTTTTGCAGGGGGGGTGAAAGTCTGGTTCGATGCGCAACTCGCAATTGAGATATCGCTGTATGAGGTCATTCTATCCGGACGCGCCTGGAAAGTGGATAGGACACCCGGTTCCCCCAGTGACGAGTTCGTCCAGACTTGCTGCCGACAGGATTTATGCTGTTCTGGGCCACGAATGTGTCGTTTTCAATATCTACCCGCGCGATCAAACGTCTCGCTCTTGACCGTGCGCGGTATAAAAGCAAAAACGTCCTGTCACCCGATTGAAATCAGGTGGCAGGACGCAAAACCACAGGAAAAAGCTCTGCATTCCAACAGCCGTTTCGACGGCCGTGAGTTTGCAATTATTCCTTGAATTTCTCATGGCATGAAGCACAGCTCTTGCCCACAGCCGTGTAGGATGCCTTAACCTTCGCGGCATCTTTTGACTTCAACGCGACGCTGAGTTCAGCGAAACCCTTGGTGAAATCCCGAGAGAATTGTTTCCAGCTCTCGACATCCTTCTTATCTTGCTTGTCTTTTGGAGGATTGGCTTCGAGAGCTAACCCCAACACAGCTAGGACAGTAGCATGTCGCCCGGAATCAGCGTCCTGCGTGTCCTTGCGAATCACCTTTCGCAACTTCGGATCGCGGCTTTGGACTTCTTCCATCAGGTTGTGAAGGTCAAGGATCTTCGACCATTCATATTCAACTTTCGCGCCACTCGACTTGCCGCCCAGAGCGGCTTTGACTGCTTCCAAGGCCTTTTTCGCGTCAGCTGCGGAACCGGCTTTACCGAGTTCCAATGCGGCATCGCGCAAATCGGCGGCCGACTTCTTCAATGGAGCGTCTTCGTCACTTTGAGCCACGGCTTGAGCCAATGCCGCGAGAACGCCTGCCGCACGAGCGTTGGACTTCTTCTTGAACTTGCTGTCGTCGGCCAGATTGGTCTCAAAGTCTTTCACTTGACCTTCAATTTCCGCCACCAGATCCGCGATGGGCGCCACACTGGAGATTTTCTCCGCGGCGAAAGCGGGAACAAAGCACGCACAGGCCAGCATGGCCAATGCCGACGGAAGCCACAATTTCTGAACCACGGGGTCACTCCTTCAATTTTCTCGTTTGTCTGATGTATGAGACAACACTTGTATGAGACAACACGTTTGGCAATCCGCGAACACGGCGCCGGACCAATATGTTGTCACGAATTCATTCCTCGAAAGGCAAACACGCTTTAGAAATACACCTTGGCAGTCATGCCGAAACATCGCGGGGACGAACATTTGCCAATCCCATGCAACGAAACTCGCTGGAGCCCAGGCTTTTTTCAACATGCTGACACAAGAGCGGCCCGTCGTGAGCTCACTCTGTTTGCTGGCGGGGAGGACAGCCGAAATCGTACGCGACAAGTCGGCAGTCCGTTGGGTGGGATAGTGGGCCAAACTACATCGGACCAATGACCCGACCACCATCGCTCGCGTTCTTGCAGTGGTCGATCATGACGCTACAAGCGGTATTTTGAGGAAATCTCAAATCGATTGTCAACCCTGCCATACTTCTGGATCAAAATGGGGCTGGCAAAAGTTCAAGGCAGAATCATCCGTAACGTGCTTGTGCTCTGTTCGGGACGCAATGATAGCTCCGAACCACGGTCGAAGTCCCTTCTCGTTCCTGGCTGGCGGATCAAATTGCCAGGAAGAGTTACCGCATCAAACAAAATCCCGTCCTTTCATCTTAACGGGACCGAAACCTCGCAACCTTGGCGGAGATGTGAATAACTTTCATGTCGCTCGCTGCAGACTTCTCTAGCCCCGCATACATCACATTCACCACATTCATCACAATCCATCTTAACTACTACAGCCAACCCACCATCCGACTTAGAAATACTCAACGAGCCAACCTCAAGCCATACCGTCACTTACAACGACCTCAAACTATCCATGCTACCATTTCAACTTATTTGACCCAAATTATCTAAACTTACATTCCTTCACATCCGAAACAATATGCCAGGAACACTTCAGAGGCAGACCGGGTTCAAGTCAGTACCCCAACGCTGCCCGGGAGTCAACCACCGCCGCGCGTGCTGCCGTGTGGGCTTGGCTTCCAAAAGGAAACGATTTGTTGAGGAGATGCGACGATGAAATGGTTTACTTTGACTGCGGCGGCTCTGGTTCTGTGCTTGATGAACGGCACTGCTGAAGCTGCCAAGCGGTGTGGCTGTTGTGCCCCCGCCCCCGTGAAGTGCTGCAAGCCAGTGAAGACCAAGTGCTGCAAGGTGAAATCTTGCTGCCACAAGGGCTGCGGCAATAGCTGTGGTAACAGCTGTGGAAACAGCTGTGGAAACAGCTGTGGCTCGTCTTGTGCCCCGTCCTGTGCCGCTCCGGCCGCTTGTGGACCAGCTGCCGCCCCCAGCTGTGCCGCTCCTGCTGCTTGTGGCCCGGCCGCTGCCCCCAGCTGTGCCGCTCCTGCTGCTTGTGGCCCAGCCGCTGCCCCTAGCTGTGCCGCTCCGGCCGCTTGTGGCCCAGCCGCTGCTCCTAGCTGTGCCGCTCCTGTCGCTGTTGGCTGCAACACCGGTTGCAACACCGGCTGCAACAGCGGCTGCCACAGCGGTTGCGGTGGCTGCCACCGCCACCACAAGTGCTGCAAGACCAAGTGCTGCAAAGCACCCAAGGTCAAGTGCTGCAAGGCTCCTCGCGTCAAGTGCTGCAAGAGCCGCTGCGGCTCGGGCTGCGGAATGGGCTGCGGCTCGGCCCCCAGCTGTGCAGCTCCCGCCAGCTGCTGCGGTGCATAGTCGAGTGTCACCCGGTTATGGCCACGGCCACCTGAGCTGAATCGAAGCAACGAAACACGCAGGTGTTCCTCGTCACGGCAGCACCGTACGGATGGCTGGGGGCTTGCTCCCAGCCATCTGACCGCCGCCTAAACCACGATCCCGTGGCCATAACTGATGTGATACACCTGAAGTGAAAACGATGCTGAATTGAAACGAAGCTGAGAATTGAGAAGGCCGTCACGATGACGGCAAAATACAACTCGGACGACCTAGAAACCCCTGAACTGTATCTTGCCACGATACAGACAAGGGGTTCCGTCGTTCTTTGTCATTGGTCAACATCGCGGCTCCGCCGCAGGGCTTGATCGGACCGATCAGTCTGATCAAGGCGAACGGTCTGATCTGACTGATTCCCGGTGCCAATGACAAATGACCAAACTCAACCAATGACTTCCCGAACGACCCGTCCGTGCACATCGGTCAGACGAAAATTGCGTCCGGCATAACGGTACGTCAACCGTTCGTGATTCAAGCCCAATTGATGCAAAATCGTGGCGTGCAAGTCGTGCATATGGACTTTGTCTTCGATCGCCAGATGGCCGAACTCGTCGGTCTTGCCAAATGCGATCCCTGGTTTGACCCCGCCACCTGCCAGCCAGACGGTAAAACCACCGGGATTGTGATCTCGTCCAGTGCCGTTCTTCTCAGCATAAGGCGTTCGGCCAAATTCCCCGCCCCACCAGACTATTGTGTCTTCCAACAATCCCCGCTGCTTCAAATCGAGCAGCAGTCCGGCCACAGGCCGATCCACGGCTCGGGCATGTTCCCCGTGTTTCGGCAAGTTCGAATGCTGGTCCCAGGCGGGATTGGCTGTATTGTCGCCGTAGGTCACCTGAATATACCGGACTCCCGCTTCGCACATTCTGCGAGCCATCAAACATTGGCGGCCAAAATTGTCCGTATCCTTGTCGCCGATTCCATACTGAGCCAAAGTTGCGGGCGACTCCTTTGAGATATCGAGCACGTCCGGGGCGTTGGTCTGCATCCGCCAGGCCAACTCATACGAGTTGACGACGGCTTCCATTTCGGAATTTCCGGGATGAGTTTGCAGCTGATCGGCGTTCAAAGCTTGCAACAATTCAAATTGCTGCCGCCGCGCCGCTGGATCCGACTGGCCACTTGCCAGATTTCGAATCGTGACGTCAGAAGCGGGACCACCGGCCTTGCCCAGGGCCGTTCCCTGATAGACTGCCGGTAAGAAGCATTTCCATAGTTTCGCGGCCCTCCATTGCCTGAAGTGGCTCCAATCGAAACGAAGCCGGGTAAGTTTTGATTCTCGGTCCCCAAACCATAGACGATCCACGAACCCATCGACGGACGGATGAAATTGGTGGAACCGCAATGGAGAAATAGAGTTGCGGGACCGTGTGCGACTCCTTCTGTATGCACCGACTGAATGAAGCACAGGTCATCAACGTGCTTGTTCATTTCCGGGAACAGATCGGAAGCCCAACGGCCGCAGGCCCCATACTGTTTGAATTTCCACAACGGTTTCATGACTCGCTGTGACGAACCGCGCATCCCTGAATTCGCGATGACGCGGGCATCATCAAAGCTCATCATCTTTCCGTCACGTTCGTCGAGCAGCGGCTTGTAGTCAAACGAATCGACATGACTCGGCCCCCCCTGCATGAACAGGAAAATCACGCGCTTCGCTTTGGCGGCAAAGTGGGGCGTCTTTCGGGCCAGGGGATCCTCTGCCGTCGCGGCGGCATGCGCCAGTCCGGACAACGCTAAAGCACCAAATCCACAGGCGGCAGACTGTAAGACCTGGCGGCGGGTGAACGGAAGACAGTGATCCATGAACAATTCCTATTGGCCGTTGCCGCTCAGCTTAATCGACATACCGAAAATCCAGCGTCCCGAACAATGCCTGCACGAAACGGCTCCAGCGTTCCAACTTTTGCTGCTCTGATTCCAGATTCGCGATCGAAACGTACTTCACGGATTGAACCCGCTCTGAATGGGACGGCAATCTGCCCAGGACCAGACGAAATGCCAGCTCAATTTGGCCATCCAGATCCAACTGGGGTTCCCGCAGCAGCCGTCGGGCAGTCATTTGCGATTGCTGCCTCACAAACTGACTGTTCATCAGAAACAAGGCTTGTGATGCCACTGTACTGACATTGCGTTGCCCCCCAACCATGCTGGGGTCTGGGAAATCAAACGCAGTCAAGATTTCCGGTAAGCTGTTCCGCAGGACGGGCCAATAGACCGCTCGTCGAGTTGTCAGAACCTCATAGCTGAAATCGGAATCTGTACCAGGCCGAATGCCTGCCCCGCCCGCCTGAAAATCGATCTGACCGCTCACAGACAGCATCGAATCGAGCAGACATTCGGAGTCTAAACGGCGCCGGCGCGATCGACCGAACAAACGGTTTTCCGGGTCATCGCGTTCCATGTCGGGTGATGCCACCGAAGACAACCGATAGGTGCGAGACAAGACGATTTTTCGCACGACGGCTTTGATCGACCATTCGTGGCTCACGAAATCGGCCGCTAAATGATCGAGCAATTCGGGATCCGATGGCGCCTCTCCCGTCGTGCCGAAGTTGTCCACAGTGCGAACAATTCCGCTTCCCAATAACCAATGCCAGATGCGATTGACCATGACTCTTGGAGTCAAAGGATTCTGTCGATCGGCCAGCCAGGCCCCCAGTTCCATTCGTCCACTTTGGCCGCTGGAGAACGCCGGATTGGCCGACCAACTCGCCACCTGCAGGAAGCCCCGTGGCACCTTTTCTCCGAGATTGTGCACGGTGCCGCGAATGTGAACAGGACAATCGTCAATCACTTTTTCTTCTTGGACCGACATGAACATCGGCCGCCGCGGGCCGGAGGCTTTCAAGGCCTGCAGCTGCTTTTCCAAGTCGGCGATTTCCACGACTCGCTGCTTCGCCAGGATCTCTGCAGCGGAAAGAATGCCTGGCTTTTTCAAGCCAGCAAGTTCCAGGAGTCGTTGTTTGTCCAAAGTTTCCGGCGTTGAAGCAGCTCCAGGCTTTTTCAAAACGGGCGCATTCGCGCTGGTGTCGACCATGTCAAGCGGTAAGAACTGTACAGCATCGGCAACGACGTGCCCCTTCGTCCCTTCGTTGGCGACGATGACAAAACCCTGGCCAGACTGTTCAAAACGGTATTTTCCCAGCGAGATAAACCGGCCCTCAAGCGGCGGATCGATCTGCTGATTGACTGTAATTGTTTTCTCTCCGTCAGCACTAAACACGGTAACAGGAACTGCCGGCGATCGATTACTGCCCGAAAGGTAAGCGAGCCGCACTTCATACATCCCCGCTTTCAGCTGGTCGGGCTGAAATGTCAGAGTCTTCTGCCCCTTGTCCTTGTCCAAGTCGTGGAGATAACCATCACCAATATAGCGCTTTGAAAACTGCGAATGCTTCCATTCTCCCACTCGTTTGGCCTGAATGTCATCCACGGTGACTCCGGGAAGACTCTGCGGACCCACAATGAAATTTTCGGCGCTGCCCGTCCCATTGCTGGCGAGCCCTCTTATCGCTTCCCTGGCCAATTTGATCTTTTCTGACACCGCTGCGATGGCCGTTTCATGTTGTTTCAACAGGTCATTCAAAGCGGGTTCCACTGGCAACGGAAATTCCAGCCACTTTGACACGTTGGCGTGCTCGAGAGACTTCGCATTCCGCAAGATTCCCGCGAGTGCGTAGTAGTCCCGGGTGGGAATTGGATCGAATTTGTGATCGTGGCACCGGGCGCAGGTAATCGTCTGGGCTAAGAAGCCTTTACTGATGACATCGAGTTGTTCGTCAACGACATCCATCCGCAGCTGAACTTTATCTTGTTCTTCAAGGTTGGTATTTCCCAACATCAAAAACGTCGTCGCCACAAAACGTCGCTGCTGCTCTGCCAGAGTATCAGTTGCCGGATTTGCAGGTATTAAATCACCCGCGACTTGCTCCACGAGGAACTGGTTATAGGGCCGATCGGCATTAAAACTCTGAATGACATAGTCCCGATACCGCCAGGCTTCGGGCAGAATGAAGCCTCGCAATGTCAACGATTCGCCATAGCGGACGACGTCGAGCCAATGCCGGCCCCAACGTTCTCCGAATTGCGGCGACGCCAGCAGTTGATCCACGATTCGTGGATAAGCATTGGGGCTGGAATCATTCACAAACGCATCGATTTGATCCAGAGTCGGCGGCAATCCGATCAGATCGAAATAGATCCGACGGATGAGCGTCGTTTTGTCCGCGTCAGCGGCTGGCTCCAAATTCCGAGCTTCGAGTTTCTGCAGGATGTAACGGTCCACAGAATCAAGCGCCCAATCCGCCCTTTTTACGGCCGGTGGAGGCACAGGCAGGACCGGGCGATAGGCCCAGTGTGTGCGCCCCGCTACAAGATCGATTCCGGCCGTCTTGACGGGTCCCTTACCATCCCTTGGATCAAGGGCCCCATGCTTGATCCAAGTCTCAAAGTCAGCAATCACCGCGTCGGGCAACTTCCCTTTCGGCGGCATTTTGAATGTGTCGTAACGGAGTGCTTCTAACAGCAGGGATTCTTCCGGCTTCTTCGGGACTACTGCGGCGCCGCTGTCGCCCCCGACAAGCAGCCCCTGACGACTGTCCAACATCAGGCCAGCTTTGAGTTGATTCAGACCTTTGGCCTCGGCCGAGTGACATTCATAACAATGCTTGACCAGGACCGGGCGGATTTTCTGTTCGAAAAATTCGGACTGGGCAGGAGTTAACGGAGCGACCGTGGTCTGATCGCTCGCATGCGACATGGAAAGAGCGGCAGACACCACGATCACGGCAAGACTAACTCGAAGCATATTGCAACCAGCGTTGGGTATGGCCCAGTTTACAAACACGTTACGGCAGCGGTTGCGAACTCCGCAAATAGCCAAACAAATCTCGAACTTGCTGCTCGGTCATGTCCTTCAAAATCCCTTCCGGCATCAGGGATTTTCGCTGCGGAACCAATTCGTCAATCTGGTCTCGAGCAATCGTCACGGTCTGGCCGTCGATTCCTCGCAAGACCACGACCTGCGAATCCTGATCGACCAGGAACCCATTCAGCGTACGTCCATCCGTCGTGGCGATCAAGACCGTTTCGAATCCCTCGCGCAATTCGGCACTCGGATTCACAATATTGATCAACATATTGTGAATGTCGTCCCGTTTATAGGTCGTCAAGTCCGGTCCGATCTGTCCCCCTTGCGCAAATAAAGTATGGCATTTGGCGCATGTCGCGTTAAACAGTTTCCGGCCTTCATAGGGATTACCAGTTTCTGCTTTGACCACGGTGATCAAGCGTTCGACCATTTGCTGCATTTCGGCGGTCGAAGCACCCTCCAACTTGCCCCAATGCTGGGCAACAAGTTTTGCCAGACTGTCGTCGCGATGGACGGTCAATTTACGGACGAAATCGAGCGGAATGGCGTCTTTAGAAATCTGCTTGGCATCGACAGCCGAGACCAATTGCAAAGCCCAACTCTTGCGGCTGGTCAGCAATGTCAAAGCCACACTTTGGACATCTGGGGAGAGTTTTCCCCATCGCTCGAGCACCACTCTGGCGATTTCAGGTTGTTCATATTGTGGCAACGCTGTAAGAATTTCCCGGGCAATCGCTTCATCGGAGGTTTCTTTCAATTGCTGCAGTAGCACTGGCACACACCGCGGTTGCTTGACCTGGCCCAGCACTTGAATGAATTGCAGCCGCTCCTTTTGAGGAGCTTGAGGATTGGAAATGACCTTCAAGGCTTCATCAATCGCAGCGGCGTCGCTCTGTCGAACCCTCATTGCCGTCGAACCACCGCCGGACTTGGCGATTGCACTCACCAGATCCTCGGGAAGACTCGCCATGGTGCGCCCTTGGAAGGCTTCTTCAAATCCCGCCATCATTTGCTTCGAGGCAGCCGAGTTCGGAGCCAAATTCAAAAGCTTTGCGCAGATCGACAAATCCTTGCGACTGCCCGTAGCCGCGTAACGGCGTACGACGCGATTCAGCAAAAACTGCTCGACGATCGGCAAGGCATAAAGGTCCTTATCGCTGAACCATTTCGTTAATAATTCCGGATGTTTTGCGGCGTGAACTTCCAGGGCCCACCAGATCTGCAGCGGCAGCCGCGGATCGGTCGCGTCCTCGGAATGTGTCACGAGTCCACGCACAATGGGCAGTGACGTTTCAACTGGCAGGCGCTTCGCGGTCGCCGCCAGTTGGCTACGAACTTCGACATTGGTTTCGCGCTGGGCCAGTTCGGCCAATTTGACGCCGATCGGAGAGGAGACATTCCGCTCATCACCCAACAGACGCACGGTCCAGACGCGTACGAAAGGATTCGCATGTTTGAGCATCTCCGCGGCAATTTCATCATTGAATCCGCCACTTTGATACAGGCCCCAGAGTGCTTCCAAAGCCCCCTGATCCTGGTTGGAGCGCAAGAGATCCAACAGGATCGGAATCGCCGCGGGATCGCGACGATCTCCCAGCAGCCGCTGCACAGTTTGTCTCGTCCACTGATTCGGACTGGCAAGAAATTTGATCAATTCCGCAGTTGGTTTTTCTCCCAGGTCGACCGCCGGAACCGGAGCCGATCCCTTTTTCTTGATCCGGTAAATACGTCCGTTGTCGGCTTCCAGATAGCCTTCCTGGAATTGAATATGACTGCGGTGGGCATCACACCAGTCGCACACATACAGGCACCCATCGGGTCCGTGCTTGATATCAACCGGCATGAATCGGATATCTTTCGATGTAATCGCATAACCAATATCCTTGGTCTTGAACGTCGAGCCGAGAACTGCGACATCACTCAAGACCACGTGGTTCAACAACGGTGCGACACCGAACAACTTACCGTTGTATTTTTCGGGCAGCGCTCCACCGGAATAGATTGCGAAGCAGTGTGTGAACCGGGGTACGTTATGATGTGGAATGGCTGGGAAATAACCAAAAGCATACGGATTGGTCAGCGGGCCGTGCTTATTGAATCCCTTTTGCAGATAGGCCCCCTGCATGTAGTGGAAGCCCCGGGTATCCCCTCCGTTATGTCCTGAAAAAATGCGGCCTTGAGAATCGAGATCCACGCCAAACGCATTTCCACCACCTTCTGAGAAGATCTCATAGCGATGGGTTTCCGGATGGTAACGCCAGATGTGTTGACCTTGTGAAAAGACCGCTTGCTCCGGCTTATCCAATCCTGGACGAACGATCTTGGCCGAGACCGTGCTGCCCTGGGCCGCATACAACCAACCATCGGGCCCCCAACGCATGCTGTTAACAACCGAATGCGGATCTTCCAATCCAAATCCCAACAGATGCACTTCCGGATCGCCGTCAGGCTTATCGTCATTGTTTTTGTCGGCATAAAACAGCAAGGCCGGTGGATTCAATACCCAGACTCCGCCTTTACCGCGACAAAAGGCTGTGGCGATATTCAAATCGTCGATGAATGTCGTGTGTTTGTCGTATTTGCCGTCTCCGTCGGTGTCTTCGTGAATCGAGATCTTGTCTCGTCCCTTGACGCCGTGCGGAGGGGGCAAGGGCGTTTTGTCATAAACGGCGCGCCAGTAGAAATCTTTACTGACAATCTTCAAGCCGGCGGGATTGGGATACTGCAAGTACTGCATCACCCACATCCGGCCACGTTCGTCAAAGTTGCAGAAAAGCGGCTGCGCGATGGTGGGTTCCGCCAGAACTTGTTCGAGCTCCAAATCATCCGGTGAAGTAAGTGCGGCCAAGCTATCTGCGAGAGACAGTCGGGGCGGTTTTGTGTCTTTGGGTTTGTTTCGCAGATTGATAACCGCGATTTCTTCCATCTTCGTGAAAGTTGCGACGGTCGGCTTCACGGTTTCATTCAAATTGGCCCAAGCCAGATCGTCGCCAGTCCGGAATTCCCAGTCCCCTTTCAGTTCAATGGCCCGGACATCGTCACCCAAAAATGGAGCCAGTCCTTTGAAGCCGCCCGCTCCGTCATGGTCATAAATTCGAATGGCAACCAAATTCCAGTCGCCGACTCGAACCTTCTCGGACGGCACGGTCAAGCTAAGAGCTCGATCAGCGAGGCCGCTTTGATATTTCGGGGGAAAGGTCCCTTCGCCACCCACTTTTTGTCCGTTGACATAGGCCTCGTAAGAATTGTCGATCTTCTGAACCCGCAGCTGTAGATCGCGGCCGCGCCAATCCACTGGCACTTTCACATAGCAACGGTACCAGGCAAACCCGTCATATTTTTCCAATTTGCCTTGTGAAGTTTGCTCCCAGACCCCGGGAACGGGCAGCAAGATCCAATCCGTCGTCTGAGCGACCGCCACGGAATCGAAACAGGCAAACGACGAAACTAACACAAGGAGAGGCAACAACCGAATCATGCGGAGGGCTCCGAATAGGCGGGATTTTCACAGATGAGCCAGCGTATTCAACTCCGCCGGGCGATCACCCATGAAGCTCTAGCATACTTGGATGGGTCGAGGAGACCAAGTCAACGCTTGATCTTGTTCGAGTGGCCACGAAATTTGGCGACTCAGGACCGGGAACAGGATCAACTGCCGGATTCGTCTATTGGGGAGGCGAAGTCTTGTCAACCCGCAGCGGACTTCCATTTCCCATTCGAACGACCTTTGTCATGATTGGGAAGACTTTGTCAAAGGGTTGTTTAAGGATTTTTCTGAGATGCGAGAATCATCAGTCGTTCAATTGTGGCTACAGGAAGGTCGCGAAGAAGGTCGCGAAGAAGGACGTGAGGCAGGACGTGAGGAAGGGATTGCCTGGGGATTGATTCAGGCCAAGCACGAAGACCTGCTTGTTGTTTTGGAAGGGCGGTTTGGCGAAATTGATCCAGACGTGGCGAAAAAGTTGGCGAGCATCGGAGATATGACAAGGCTGACTGAATTGATGCGGTTTGCGGCAACGGAACAGAGTCTAGAATCGTTTCTTGATCGAATCCAGGAATGATGACCTTGTGATGACCAGTGTGCCAATTTCGGCCGAAACCTCTACTGTTTGATCCTCAATCTGCTCTCCGAACGCTACTTCGTGGAGAGGCGGTCGCTTTCACGCGATCAGTCGGCTTGAATTCTCCTACTAATCCCGTTCTCCTACTAATCCCGCGAGATCAACAGCCTGATTTCTTGACGCACATCCCCTTCTGAAAATGGCGGAAAATCCGTCGAAGAAGATTGCGAACGCCTGTGATTTCACGTACAATCCTCTGTTTCCCGCACATTCGGGACAGAGAAAATGCGCCTCGGCTGACCGGGCCAAACTTTTTCCGCGCCACCACAAGCCATTGTAATTATTGAGCTTGTGGCCATTCGCCTGTCCGATTGATGGGGTTTATCGTTCGACAAGGTAGACTGATTTGCGCGTGTTCTGATCGATTGACGAGATTCTCGCGAGCGAAACACGACTGGATAGAGTGGCCGGATTATGTTCGAAGGGATTACTTCTAGTCTGACGGGGGCGCTGTCATTTCTCGGCCTGGGCGGGAAATTGACCGAAGCCAACATCCGTGAGGGCCTGAAGAACGTTCGCCAGGCTTTGCTCGAAGCTGACGTGCATTACGACGTCGCCCAAAAATTCGTCGATCGCATCACTGAAGAAGCAGTCGGCCAGAAAGTCTTGGAATCCACCAAGCCGCAAGAGATGGTCTATGGGATCGTCTACCAGGAACTGATCAATCTTCTCGGACCGGTTGATCACGAGTTGAAATTACGCCGGGATGGTCTGTCGATCATCATGCTTTGCGGCCTGCAAGGAAGCGGCAAGACAACCACCTGCGGCAAGCTGGCGAAAAAGCTGAAGGCCGAAGGCAAGAAGCCGATGCTGGTTGCAGCCGATCTGCAACGCCCGGCCGCCATCGAACAACTCAAAACAATCGGGGCTCAGCTGGATGTTCCGGTCTATACCGAACCCCCAACCAGCAATCCGGTTACAGTTTGTCAGAACGGAGTCAAGCACGCCAAACAGTTGAACTGTAATGTCGTGATTCTCGACACCGCTGGTCGACTGCACATTGATTCCCAGCTGATGGACGAGTTGCGGAATATCGACCGCAAGGTTGAACCGCAACAAATTCTGTTTGTTTGCGATGCGATGACGGGACAAGACGCCGTCAATAGCGCCAAAGCCTTCAATGAGGCCTTGGAACTCGATGGTATCGTGATGACCAAACTTGACGGTGATGCGCGCGGCGGCGCTGCGTTGTCAGTCAAAGATGTGACGGGCGTGCCCATCAAATTTATGGGCATCGGCGAGCAACTCGATAAGCTGGAGTTGTTCCATCCCGAACGAATGGCACAGCGGATTCTGGGTGGTGGTGATCTGGCGACACTGGGCGAATTGATGGCCCAGAAGCTCGACCAGGACGCCATGAAAAAGGCCCAGGACGACATGCTGCGTGGGAAGTTCACGCTGAATTCGTTCCTGGATGCGATGAAACAGATGAAGAAGCTGGGCTCAATCAAGAGCCTGTTAAGCTATATACCCGGTATGAGCGGGATGTTAGGGCAATTGCCCGATATGTCCGGCGCCGACCAGGACATGAAGCGCGTCGAAGGCATCATTAGTGCAATGACAGCCGACGAACGTCAAAACCCCGAGAAAATCGATCTCAGCCGCAGACGCCGAATCGCTCGCGGAAGTGGTGTTGATGCCGCGGAAGTGAATAAGCTGCTGAAAGATTTCGGCGGCATGGCGAAAATGATGCAGGGGATGGCCGGACTGAATCCGATGGATCAGATGCGGCAGATGCAATCCATGGCTCAAATGGGCATGATGAATCCCAATGCCGATATGTCGGCCGGGCAGAAGATTCGCAGCAAACCCAAGCCAATGGATCTGGAAAAGAAGAAAAAACTAAAAAAAGAAGCGGAAAAACAGCGGAAGAAGAATCGGAAGCGGTAAACGTGTCGTTGACGGGTTGGCAATGTCGAAGCTGCAGTGATTTTGACGACGGCGACCCATCCTTCAAGAATCCGGCAGTTTTTCTGAAGCAGCATTTCGTACAGGTATTTGGAAATTGGCTACCATTCGATAGAATGGCGGCTTGGTGAGTTATTGGTCAGAGATTCGCGGGACGGGCTGAGAACTCCCCGCAAAAGAAAACTTGCATAGTCATGCAAGCGGTGTTTTCTGGTGTCGATCGAGCGGCTCGCCGTTCACGGATCGATCAGAAAAATCCGCGGGATAAAACACTCAGGCACGAAATCGCGAAGTACAAGGAGAGAGAGCGTGGCAGTTCGGATTCGGATGAAGCGACTGGGGCGGAAACACCGTCCATTTTTTCGTATTTGCGTGATGCCCCAACATAAGCACCGTGAGGCGCCACCCATTGAAGAGGTCGGCACCTACGACCCGATGGTGGCCGATAAGTCTGCCCGGTGCAAGATGAATCTGGAACGCATCGAGTACTGGATTTCTGTCGGCGCACAGCCGTCTGAGGCCGTTGCGGCTTTGATCAAGAAAACCAAGACCAACAATTGGGGTACGGCCAAGTCGGCACCGGCTCTGCAAACCCCGAAGGCTCGTCCTGCAAAGGCTGCTGAGGGCGCAGAAGCGGAAGCCCCCGCGGCACCAACTGAAGGCTAAGGCCAGAGTTGCATTGGTAACCGGTTGCATCGGTAATTGGGAGTACGTCTCCTGCCGATGTGCGGCAACGATTCAGAACCGCAATCAGCAGACTTCGGTGGGGCACCGCCTGGTGCCCTCAGGCCTTGGTGTGCCCGGCGTTTCTGTTGACAGATGTGACCACGGTTCGGATCGGAAGCGCGGCAATGCGGTTCGATGTGTTGACTCTCTTTCCGGAGTTGTTCGACAGCTACTTGCAACAAAGTTTATTGAAGCAAGCGTTGGACAAACGGCTCGTAGAAATTCACCGTTGGAACTTTCGAGACTGGGCAACAGGCAAACACCGTTCTGTGGACGATACGCCCTACGGCGGAGGCCCAGGAATGTTGTTGTCGTGCCCGCCGATCTTTGACTGCGTCGAAGCGGTACAACCGATGGCTCCCGTTCCGGGGAAATTGGTGGTGCTGACGCCTCAAGGGCGGAGATTGAATCAGCGTGTTGTCGAAGAACTCGCCGGACATCAGCGACTACTTTTGCTGTGTGGCCGTTATGAGGGATTTGATCAACGAATTATTGAGGGGTTGCAGCCCCTGGAGATTTCGGTCGGAGACTTCATCTGCAATGGTGGAGAAGTCCCCGCGATGGTGATCATCGATGCGGTAATTCGTCTCGTTCCAGGCGTCCTGGGTGATGAGACGAGCAGTAAATACGAATCGTTCGCGGAATCGGGATTGTTGGAGCATCCCCAATACACCAGACCTCGGGAATTCCGGGGAATGACTGTACCGGAAATCCTGTTAAGCGGCGATCATGGCAAGATCGCGAAGTGGCGGCAGGCTGCGAGCGTTGAGCGGACCGCCCAACGACAGCAAGATCCGCCGACCGATTCCAGCGGTGAGACAGTTTGAGAAACCGATTGAGAAATAAATGGATGGACCAGGGGGTCCTTCCCGGCTGCTGACGGACAGGTTTATACCACGCACGGTTAAGAATGAGACGTTTGATCGCTGGGATCAGTCTTGAAAATGAATCATTCGTGGCCGCGAACAGTATAATCCTTTCGTCCTGAACATTTGAAAAATTATTTGCACGCGGCTGCCCGGCAGACCGTCATCAGCGAAGGCTGTGTAGAGGATCGGATCATGAGCCAGAGTTTGATCAAGTTGATTGAGTCCAAAACGTTTCGCGAAGTCCCTTTGAAGTTCGAGATCGGCGACACCGTGGATGTCCACAGCCGAATCCTGGAAGGCGACAAGGAACGAATTCAGATTTTCCAAGGTGTGGTGATTGCTCGCCGCGGAACAGGGATGCGGGAAAGTTTCATCGTGCGACGTATCGTCGCCGGTGAAGGTGTTGAGCGGACCTTCCCGTTCCACTCTCCCAAAATTGCCAAGGTCGAAGTCATTCGCCACGGTATCGTGCGTCGTGCGAAGTTGTTCTATCTCCGTGACCGTATCGGTAAGGCCACCCGCCTGGTCGAACGCCGCGCCACGAAAAAGCACGCTGGCAAGTAGAATCGCCCGCACAGCGCGGCATTCATCGGCTTCGAGACATCTGCAGCCTGTCCGTCAATTGACGGACGGGCTGATTTGCATTTGATTCGACTCGTGAAAAGACGTGTCTTATGCGCGGCTGGTTCGCCAAACTGCTGGGTAATCGGGGCGAAAGCACCG
>JAQGHT010000173.1 GCA_028291565.1 Planctomycetaceae bacterium
CGGTGCTGGGGCTCTCTTCGGTCGTGCTGATCTTTCAGCAGGGGACCGATCTGATTCGGGCGCGCCAATTGGTTCAGGAACGGTTGGCGATCGAGGCCAGTCGCCTGCCGACCGTGGCGCACGCTCCGGTGATGCTGTCGCCGCTCTCCTCAACGAGTCGTGTGCTCAAGATCGGGATGTCGGCCGAGAAGATGTCTCAGATGCAATTGACCGAGTTGGCCAAGTGGACGATTCGGCCGCGTCTGATGGCGATTCCCGGAGTGGCAAATGTGGCGATCTGGGGCCAGCGGGACCGTCAATTCCAAGTGCTGGTTGATCCTGAACGGCTGCGTGCGCACGGTGTGACGCTCGATCAAGTTCAGAAGGCAACCGCAGACGCGGTGACGATCAGCGGTGGTGGATTTCTGGATACACCCAATCAACGCTTGGCGCTGCGGCAGCTGGCCAGCATTCGGACGCCCGCTGATCTGGCTGACGCGGTCGTCGATTATCGCAATGGAACTCCGTTACGGTTGCGCGACGTCGCCGAGATTGTGGAAGGATTTCCCGCCCCGATCGGTGATGCGGTCATTGACGACGGCCCGGGTTTACTGCTGATCGTCGAGAAGCAGCCCTGGGGCAATACACTGTCGGTGACCAAACAGGTGGAGGCGGCCCTGGATGCCATGCGTCCCGGTTTGCAGGGGATTGTGATTGATCCAACGATCTTTCGGCCGGCGACCTTTATCGAACGTTCGCTACTGAATCTGACGCATGCCATGTTGATCGGCTGTGGGCTGGTGGTGGTGATTCTGGTGGCGTTCCTGTTCGATTGGCGAACTTCGCTGATCAGTCTGACGGCCATCCCGCTGTCTCTGGTGGCGGCAGCCCTGATTATCCATTTTAGTGGCGCGACGATGAACACGATGGTCATCGCTGGACTGGTGATCGCGCTCGGAGAAGTCGTTGATGATGCCATCATCGACGTGGAAAATATCCTGCGCCGGCTGAATCTGAATCGGCATCTGCCTAATCCACTCCCGGCGTTTCAGGTCGTGCTGGGGGCTTCGCTCGAAGTCCGGAGCGCGGTGGTCTATGCCAGTCTGATCGTGACCTTGGTCTTCCTGCCCGTGCTGTTTCTCGATGGTGTCTCGGGCTCATTCTTCCGGCCACTGGCGATTGCCTATATTCTCGCGATTCTGGCCTCGTTACTGGTGGCCTTGACCGTCACACCAGCCTTGTCATTGATGTTACTGCCCAATGCGCCAGAACACCGTCAAGCCGCGCCTTTGACTCGCGTCCTGATTCGCATGTATCGCTGGGTCTTGCCATTTTGCATGGCGCGGCCCAAATGGGCAGTCACGCTGGTCGTGGTGATGTTCAGTTTGACCGGGGTGCTGATGGTTTCGCTGGGCGAGGAATTCCTGCCGAACTTCAAAGAGACGGATTTCCTGATGCACTGGGTGGAAAAACCTGGAACATCACTCGATGCCATGCGGCGAATCACCGTGCGTGTCAGCAAAGAGTTGCGAGCCATACCGGGAGTTCGAAATTTTGGTTCACACATCGGACGGGCCGAGGTCGCCGACGAAGTGGTGGGTCCCAACTTCACGGAACTTTGGATCAGTGTCGATCCCGATGTGCCGATGGACGAAACGATCCAGAAGATCCAGGAAGTGATCGATGGCTATCCCGGCCTGTACCGCGACGTTCTGACGTACTTGAAGGAACGCATAAAAGAGGTGCTCACCGGGGCCGGAGCGACAATTGTCGTCCGATTGTATGGCCCCGACATGGCGGTGCTGCGCGCCAAGGCTCAGGAAGTTTACAAGTTGATGGCCGATGTTCCCGGCGTGCAGACCCCGAAGGTGGAACCGCAAGTCCTGGTGCCGCAGATTCAGATCCGTCTACGTCCTGACGCGGCTGCCCGGTTTGGACTCACGGCCGGTCAGATTCGCCGGGCCACATCGACCCTGGTGAAGGGAACCAAAGTTGGCGAAGTCTACTTCGATCAAAAGAGCTTTGATGTCGTGGTCTGGGGTATTCCAAGTCTACGCACGGATCTCAGCGCGCTGCAGGCATTGCCCATCGATTTGCCGCAGGGGGGCTTTGTACCACTGAGTGTTGTGGCGGATCTGAAGATCATTCCAACACCCAACGAAATCAAGCGTGAATCGGCGTCTCGGCGTATCGACATCACCTGCAATGTGCAAGGCCGTGACTTGGGTTCGGTGGCTCGCGAGATTGAAGAGAAAGTGAAGACGTTAAGTTTCGAGCACGGCTATCATCCGGAATTTCTAGGGGAATACGCTGCCCGTGAGGAATCCCGACGGCGGCTGTTCGCCCTCGCAGCACTCTCGCTGGTGGGAATTCTGCTGTTGTTGCACGTCGACTTTCGGTCGTGGCGGTTGACGTTGCTGGTTGCCTTAACAATTCCATTCGCCCTCGTTGGTGGAGTGCTGGGCGCCTGGCTGGATCACGGAGTGTTGTCCCTGGGATCGCTCGTCGGGTTCGTTACCGTGCTGGGAATTGCCGCTCGTAATGGCATCATGCTCGTGAGTCACTACCGGCATCTGGAAGAGCAGGAGGGAGAGCCATTCGGACCAGCCCTCGTGCAGCGCGGTTCAGAAGAACGCCTGGCGCCGATTCTGATGACGGCCCTTTCCACCGGGTTGGCGCTGGTCCCATTGGTTGTCGGAGGTAACTTGCCCGGCCACGAGATTGAATACCCGATGGCTGTCGTGATCCTCGGCGGCTTGATCACGTCGACGATTCTCAATCTGTTCCTGCTGCCACCGATTTATCTCGCGTTCGGCCGCACGAAGACGGCGGGATCAGCCCTGTCGTAGGACAGGTTTTCAACCTGTCCGTCGTATGGAGGGACAGTACGGACAGGTTGGAAACCTGTCCTACGCGCGGATGCCCGCAGTCCTTAGCGCGCAATCCATTTTCCGCCCTCCGGAAACTGTATGTAAAGGCTTTCTTATCATTCCGTTGGCCGGAAAATCCCGAAGTATTCTCCAGGGAAATTGTGTTGCGGAATTGCGCGCGATTTCGTCAAAGATCCGGTTTGGTCATCGCCATGACCTGCCGATTCGACGAGTTGCATTCCTTAGTGAACTAAGTAACGTTGGGGGCTGGGCCGGAATGTCCATCGCTTGGCGTGGCGAATGGTCAGGATGACCGAGGGTCAAGCATGAAGCGATCTTGGTGCTATTCGAGTCTCGTGGCAGTTGCCTGCCTGGGATGCCAGACTCCGGGACGCGATATTCAAGCGACTGTCGCACCTTCCGCAGTTCCGAATCGAGCCCGCGTGGCCTATCAGGCGGCTCGGCCAGTTCGGCAAGTTGAATCGACGCCTGCCGATACGGAACACGAAACCGAAGCGATTCGCCGAGTTTCCAATCAGGTTTCGGTACTCGAAACCGCAGTTCCCGATCCCCCGGGTCTCGACGGGGCGGCGCAACCAGTGGCGTCCGTCCCCACAGTGCGAATTGGACTTGGACTGAATGACGCCATTGAAACCGGACTGACTCAAAATCCGGATTTGATCGCGTTACGCCAGGCTGAAGGCGTCGGCTCCGCGGTGGTCGGAGTCGCGCAAACCTACCCCTTCAATCCGTTCATTCAGATTCAAGCGACCCCGTTTCAGGATAATCGCAATGGAGGGACCGGTGCGACCTATCACTATGTATTGTTGATGCAGACGATTCAGTTGGCGCATCAGCAGCAGTTTCGCGAAGATGGCGCGGGAGCTGCTTTAAATACGATTCGCTGGAATATCCATCAGGCCGAGTTGCTGAACCTGGTGCAGACCGAAAGATTCTATTTCGCGGCCCTGTATCAGCGTGGCCTGCGTGATCTGGCGCGGCAAAGTGCAGAGGCCACGCAACAACAGCTGACCGTTTTGGAAAAACAACTGGCGGCAGGACAGGCATCGGCTGCGGATACCGCGATCAGCCGCCTGGATTACCATTCGGCTCGACAACAGGCCCTGCTCGCGGAAACCAACTATCAAACGGCTTTGCTCGATTTGAGGCGGCAACTCAACCTGCCGATGAAGGACGATATACAGCCGAATGGGGATTTGCTGACGCTGCGTTGGCGGTCAGCCGACGCATTGCACTCATCATTAGAGCGTCCGGAGGGTGCGATGGTTGGAGCGATGAATCTGGACGAAACACTTTCGTACCTGGTTTCTGGCCGTCCTGATGTGATGGCCGCGCGGTCGGACGTTGATGTGGCGCGCGCCAACAAGAATCTGGCCTGTGCCAATCGTACGCCCGATTTGCAGATTGGTCCCTACTATCAACGTACTGATGCCGCCACGACCTACTTTGGTTTTCGTGCCCAGATGGATTTGCCGGTGATCAACAACGGGAATCCGCTGGTCAATCAGCGGGAAGCCGAACAGCATCAACGCTCGATGACTTGGCAGCAGCTTCAAATTCGAGCGCTGCGGGAAGCCGAGGCGGCAGTCAGTCGTTACACTCGAGCTTTGGAGCTGGTCGAAGCGTCGCGGCCAACGGTCGCCAATTCGCTTCCGGAAGAATTGCGCAAGTTAGAAGATCAATTCAAGGCGGGCGAAATCGATCTTCCCCGAGTTTTTCAAGCTCGCCTGAGCCTGATCCAAAGCCGGCGCATTTTCCTGGATACGCTCAACGAACTCGCACAGGCGGCCGCGGCCGTCACAGCTGCGACGGGTGTGTCGCCATCGATATTGATTGAATAGTTCAACGTTTTTCGCTGTCCTCGAAAGCCTTGGGGGTTCCTACGCGTCTTAGCTTTTACAAGGCAGCTTAACAGGCGATCGTCGAAAAACGCCAATCATCTTCATCGATCAGCTGCTTCGTGATTGCCGCAAAGACTCAGTTCACTCCATCCCCAGATCGTCGATCATTCGAGCATCAGGCGTGACCTCGTCTAAGCCGACGCTGAGACAATCCACGATGCAGTCCTGAATTACGCTCCAACTTGATTCCCAGGTCCACTGGTCGGCCCCCTCGGGGCGTAGCTCACAAAATTGCGCTCGCCGATTCGGAAGAGTAAACACGCCACTGAGCCACAGACTTCTTGCCAATTCAAACGTCGTCGAGCAGCCTTTGGGGAATCGCGGATAAGTCTGACCGGGACTCATCTCCAACAAAGGTAGGGGACATCCTAGTATTTTACTGAGTTGATTCCACTGGTCCGCTCGCATTTCCGCTGGAAGCAGGGTCTCCAAGCTGTGCCAGAAGCTCTTTTGGGCACCGGGCAGTTCATGAACCGCCTGGTTAATCTGCTGATACATATCGTCCACTGAACATGGAATCGCATGGTGAATTCCTTGCAGACGCATCCAGATAAAATCGTGAATAATTCCCGGCGTCGTGAAGACAAATCCCATTTCCTCTCTATCGATTACTATCTGAAAAGCTTTTTCCAGCCGGAATTTGAGGTCCAAACCGTCGATTCCCATATGCCACCGGTAATCATCTGACGTTTTCGATTTGGTATCCGTTGGAAATCCAATAAATGAGGACCGACGCGCTTTCTAGTTCGTCATTGAGTTCAATTCTATCAGAGTCACGTTTCGATGAAATATCGTGAAGTCGTTTGCAAGTAGTTACCTCGAATTCAGGGAAGGCTGTGGGTCCGGCGCATTTGAAATCAGATTTTCATTGCCGGGCACTTGAAAGCATCGCCGCTGAAAGTACAACGCGACATTCACCAGCCCGATCAGGACCGGAACCTCAACCAGCGGTCCAATGACGGCCGCGAACGCGGCACCCGAGTCGATCCCGAACACAGCCACCGCCACGGCGATCGCCAGCTCGAAATTGTTGCTGGATGCGGTGAAGGCAATCGTGGCTGTCTTCGAATAGTCGGCACCGATCTTCCATCCCATCCAGAAGCTGATCAAAAACATCACGACGAAGTAAATCAAGAGAGGAATTGCAATTCGCACGACATCGAATGGAATCTGGACAATCAGGCGCCCTTTCAAACTGAACATCACGAGAATCGTGAACAATAATGCGATGAGCGTCAGTGGGCTGATGATCGGAATGAATCGCGTTTCGTACCATTCCCGTCCCCGGGTTTTTAACAGGACGTAGCGCGTCGCCATGCCCGCGAGAAACGGGATTCCCAGGTAGATGAAGACGCTCTGCGCGATCTCGCTGATCCCGACTTGAACGTGGTATCCTTGAAGCCCGAACAGGGGCGGCAAGACGGTGATGAAGATCCAGGCATAAACGCTGTAAAACAGGACCTGGAACACACTGTTAAAGGCCACGAGGCCAGCGGCATATTCGCTGTCGCCATGGGCGAGTTCATTCCAGACGATGACCATGGCGATGCAGCGAGCCAGTCCGATCATGATCAGGCCGACCATGTAGTCAGGATGGTCGCGGAGTAACAGAATCGCCAGCCCAAACATCAACATCGGACCAATCACCCAGTTCTGAACCAGCGACAGAGCGAGGATTTTCCAATTACGAAAGACCTCGCCGAGCTCTTCATAACGGACCTTCGCCAATGGGGGATACATCATCAGAATCAGTCCGAGCGCGATGGGGACGTTAGTCGTGCCCCAATTCAATGAATTGATCGACGAACCAAGACTCGGAACGAAGTGACCGGCCGCCACTCCGGCCAACATCGCGGTGAAGATCCAGAGCGTGAGGTATCGATCGAGAAATGAGAGTTGCTTGCGACAAGGTGCGGGCATGATGAGCAAATCTTTCAAGAGTCAGCGGACGTAGCGGCTTTAGCCACAGATGAAACACAGATGAAACACAGATGAAACACAGATTTTCATTCAAGATCTCGGTGAGGTAGGATGGACATTCCTGTCCGTCACACGCTCCGTCCCGTTAACCCACTTCTGATTCAGAACGATCGATCTTGGATTGGCTGCAGCATTGCTGGGGGGACGTCAAATGGTTCAAATTAAATCAATTCTCGTACTCACCTCGGTTCCCTACGTATTGAAAAATCTGTGTTTCATCTGTGTGGATCTGTGGCTAAATCCGCATTTTGTCGGTCATTGAA
>JAQGHT010000197.1 GCA_028291565.1 Planctomycetaceae bacterium
AGAAGGCCTTGACCGAGATTTCGGGCATGAAGACCTTAAAAAGCCTGTTTGTCCGCGACAATCGGATCTCGTTGGATAAAGTCGCTGAACTTCGAGCGAAACTTCCCAATGTGGAAATCCAATAAGGTACGAGTCCAGAAGAGAACTGCCAATTCATCTGGTCTGAAAGAATCAAGCCGACTGTGTTCGAACGACGTTCATTCCGAATCCTGCGCAGCCTCGGTCGCAGTCGAGAGATTGCGACAGTACTACTGAACTACGGATTCGGGGATGTTGTTGAACGTCTGGGTTTGATACGTTATCTGCAGTGGGGCAGGCGGATCTTGTTTCGCCGCCGGAACGTCCCGGAACCGCGGTTGACGCGCCCGCAGCGTATTCGATTGGCGTTAGAAGACCTCGGTCCCACGTTTATCAAATTTGGTCAGGTCTTGAGTACACGTCCAGATCTGGTGCCAGCCGATCTGATCTGCGAATTGGCCAAGTTGCAGGAAAGCGTGCCCTCTTTTTCCGTCGAAAAAGCGATCGAAACGCTTGAGACCGAATTGGGAGACTCTGTTGACCGGCTGTTCTTGAGTTTTGATCGCCAACCGCTTGCCGCAGGCTCACTCGGACAAGTGCATCGCGCCCGGCACCTGAACGGAACTTTTCTGGCCGTGAAAATTCGTCGTCCCAACGTCGTGCGCGACGTCGAACGCGACATCGAGTTGATGCTCGAACTGGCCATTCTCATTGAACGGCATCTCCCCGAATCTCGCGTTTTTGAGCCGGTTGGCCTGGTGACTCAGTTTGCCAGATCGATTCGCCGTGAAATGAATTTCATCCGCGAAGCCAGAACGCTCGACGAATTCGCCAGACTGTTCAAGAACGACTCAACGCTCGTCGTGCCGATTGTTTTTTGGGAACTCAGCGGGGAAACCATCATTACGATGGAATACCTGGACGGTTTCAAGGTGTCCGACCGCATTGGAATGTTCGCGGTGAATTTAAAACTACCCGAACTCGCGGCGAATGGCGCCAAGATCTTTCTCAAACAGGTCTTTGAGTTCGGGTTGTTTCATGGCGATCCGCATCCTGGCAACGTCCGTATTATGCGCGACGGTCGGATTGGATTGATCGATTTCGGCATGGTGGGCCGATTGGAGGACGAGCGTCGCGAACAATTAGTCGACATCTTTCTGAGTATCTCACAGCGGGATGTAAAACGGGCCGTAGAACTGGTCCTGACTGTGGGGCGTCCTTCCGGTGACGTCGATCGTTCGTTGTTACAGGCGGATGTCCGCGACTTCATCGAGACTTACTACGGGCTTTCGCTGGAGCGGGTTAAGATGGGGAAACTGCTCAGCGACTTCGTGCTCATTTTGTCCAATCACTCCATTCGCTATCCCGCCGATCTGATGCTGTTGATTCGAGCCACAGTCACGCTTGACGGCCTGGGCCGGGATCTCGATCCCGAATTCAACCTGGCGTTGTATCTCGCTCCATTCGTCAAACGCATGATTCGCGATCGCTACAATCCGCGGCGGATGGCGCATCGCATGCTGGAAAACTCCGGCCGGATATTCGAAGCCGTGCAGGACGTTCCGATGCAGCTCGAGCGGACTTTGCAGAAGCTCAATCGCGACGAAATCAAAATTCTGCTGGAACATCGGAATCTGGATTATCTGGTCACGGAGCTGGATCGGTCGGGCAATCGCATTGTGATTGGCATGGTGATGTCGGCTTTGATCGTCGCCTCAGCCTTGATTGTCCGGACAGGAACCGCGTTCAATTCATCGTGGTTAACGATTCCCGCGTTCGTGCTCTCGAGTTTACTTGGGATCTGGCTGATCTACGGCATCTTTCGTAGCGGCAGGCTATAATCGGGGGCTGATAGTGCACTGCGTCGCCTGGGGGCGCCAGACCTTGCCCGAATGAGTCAGGTGCCAATACCAGCCCGTAGCGTAGGCGACTCCGCCGGGTGTGATACACTTCGTGAAGTACGAACTGATGGTAAAGGAAGAATTGCGAAATGCCGAATGCCGAGGGACGCCCAGTCGCACTGATCACGGGAATTACCGGACAGGATGGTTCCTACTTGACCGAGTTATTGCTCGACAAAGGCTATCACGTCCACGGCGTCGTCCGGCGAGCCAGCAGCTTTAATACCGGCCGAATCAATCATCTGTATCACGATCCTCACGATGCCGGCAAACGCATGAGTTTGCATTATGGGGATTTGACCGACGGAACGCGTCTAGCGGAACTGATCGACACCATCAGACCGGATGAACTTTATAACCTCGGTGCTCAAAGTCACGTGAAGGTCTCGTTCGACATGCCGCTTTACACGGCAGACGTCGTGGGGCTCGGGACCTTGCGTTTGCTGGAAGCGGTGCGGAATACTCAACATCGCACGGGAAACACAATCAAGTTTTACCAGGCATCTTCCAGCGAGATGTTTGGCCAGGTGCGGGAAACGCCGCAGACGGAAGTCACTCCCTTCCATCCTCGAAGTCCGTATGCCTGTGCGAAACTCCATGGGCACTGGCAGACGATTAATTATCGAGAAGCCTATGGCATGTTCGCCTGTTGTGGCATTCTATTTAATCACGAATCACCAAGGCGTGGTGAGACGTTCGTGACTCGAAAGATCACCCGGACGGCGGCTCGAATCAAGCTGGGACTGGTCAACAAGCTGTACCTGGGGAATCTGGACGCGCGCAGAGACTGGGGCTTCGCGGGAGATTACGTTGAAGCCATGTGGCGGATGCTGCAACATGGCACGCCCGATGATTACGTCATCGCCACCAACGAAACCCATTCCGTCCGAGAATTCCTCGATGAAGTGTTCGGTCACCTCGGCTTGATCTGGCAGGATCACGTGGCGATCGACCCTGCTTATTATCGTCCAGCCGAGGTCGACCTGCTGCAGGGTGACCCGGAAAAGGCAAAACGGATTCTCGGCTGGGTGCCGACGATCACGTTCCGCGAACTGGCTCGCATGATGACCGAAGCCGATTTGAAACTGGCGGAGC
>JAQGHT010000198.1 GCA_028291565.1 Planctomycetaceae bacterium
CGATATTGCACTTCTATTTGCACTAACCGCGAAAATAGTCGAGAACGTTCGGATTCCGGAACCAGGACAAGATATCTCGAGATTTCCGGAGTTTCATCAATAAGCCAATGTGATTCAAAGAGCTGACAGACAGCGTCCGATCGATCTAATTGTGAAAATGTCGCCAGATCGGTGCAGAGAATGTTAGGCGCTGTTTGACCACTCTTCGCCATCTCATCACTCCTCACCATCTATTGAGCGAGTCCAGTCTCAACAGAGACTTCAAGGAGTTTGCGGGAGCGCGGCCTTGGCCGACAAGATGCGAACATGCACATTGCGGAATCGAACAGATGCACCAGATAAGAACAGGCCGAAGCGGCCGGTAAAGATTGATCCATTCAGTATTACGTTCACGTCTTCGAGAAGAGGGCCTGCCTTTGCGTTCCAACCTAAGGCATGAAGCTTGCGATCTCGAATTTCGACTTGCAAGGCCGAATCACGGTTCGGCAAGAAGACCGGTTTGCCAGCAATTGTACCCTCTGATTGAGTCATCTGACCGATTTCATCGATAAAGGCATGGCGGATCAAGACCTGCAAGTGTGGATTGCCCAAGTGCTCGAGTCGCTTCAGATAAATCAACCAGCATTGTTTGTGGCTCGGACCGTGCTCTGGAGCATCTTGCAGCCCCATAAATAATCCGATATTACCTTCCCAACCATTTTGCCAAATGTAAACCTGTAAATCAAAATTCGGTTGGAATGTCTCACCGACCTCAAGCAAGCAAGCTCCGTTCGATGTCACAAACATTTCGGTATCTTTGCGAAGATAACGAATATTCGAGTTGCGTTGGTTCCCGGTCATCAATAAGACTTTGGGCGGTTTGGCGAGGCCATTAATCCATTGGTCAAGAGGCTGTTCGACGAGACCCAGTCCAGGCTCGTTGGGAAACATGTCAAATTCAGTCAGTTCAGCGCGCGCTGAGTTATCTGGAGGGACTATTGTATTCGGTTGGATTGACGAAGCCTGGGACTGCGAATTCCTTGGGCCGATATCGCTCGCCCGCGCCAGGTTCGAACGGCCCAGGTCTTCACCGCCAGGTCGCGTTCGCAGCCAGATTCCGAGACCTATGATCACGCAACCAGCAAGTCCGAACAGAGCGATCCAGGCGAGATTTGGCCGTTTCGATAACACTTTATTAGACTCGCCTGCCCGGGCTAACTCGAGCCTGCTCGCTGTGTTCACGAAATCTCTGAGTTCGTTCGCTACATCTCGCGCTGTCGTATAACGATCCAGCGGATTCCTGCACAAGCATTTCAGGCAGATTTGTTCGATCTCCGGCGGAATACGATCGTCAATCATTCTCGGAGACCGCGGTGCCTGATCCAGAATCTGCCTGCTCCATTCCTCGCGGTTTCGTGCTGAATATAGCAGTCGGTCTGTCAACAGCTGGTACAAAATGGCGCCGAGGCTGTAGATGTCCGAGCGGGAATCCGCGAAATTGCAACCACCCTGCACCACTTCGGGGGGCATGTAGGCGTATGTTCCGAGTGCTCCACTCCCTTCTTGTAATTGCTCCTCTTCTGTCACGGCCAGGCCAAAATCGGCGATTCGTGGTTTGCCATGTGCATCAATCAGGATGTTATGTGGCTTCAGATCGCGATGAATGATCCCCTGCAGGTGAGCGAAATGCAGCGCATCTGCGATGTCCGCCACCAGAGTCGCCGCTTCGGCCCACTTGAAACGCTTCCCTTTCAACAACTCGGACAGTGTTCCACCCGGCATCAATTCAGAGACAATATAATATTGATTTTGATGACATCCGATGTCGTAAACTTGCACGATACCGGGATGATTCAGCTGAGCCGCCTTTCTCGCTTCTTCCAGAAAACTGGGAGCCTGATCCGAGTCCGAAATGCGATTCGTCAGCATCGTTTTTACGGCGACAAATCGCCCCAGCTGGGGATCGTGCGCTCGATAAACCCGTCCAAACCCTCCTTTCCCCAACTCTGCCAATAACTCATAGCGACCCAGACGCACTGTTGAAGCGGGGACGACGACTTTCGCTAGAACTTCACTCGGAATCAATTCCGAGATTTCTGGGATTTCGGCAGCCACAGGGACCCGGAACGTCTGCGTCGTGTGAATTCCGCCATCGTCTGAATCTGCCGTGTTTTTGAGCTGATTTCGCAAATCGACGGAATCATATGGGAACTGTTCGAGATAATCGGCAGGCGAGACTGTTTCACCACGATTCCGGCGGAAGTGCACGTCGAGATCCACTAGCCGCGGCAACAGCGAAGAACGCTCTGACCCGGGGACCATCAATAAGTAGCGAGCCAGATCCGGGACACTCCCAAGATCCCATTGCGCGCGAAAGAGTTGGCACACGGCAACTTCTCGTTCCGCGATTGAGAGAATTGCCAGGTAGGAATAGTCCACATTTTGGCCCATGTGACTGCACTCAACCCAAGCAGAGAGTACCATGACGAAGCGCTGAGATCGTCAGCTTCGATGGTAAGCGACAACGCGGCGTCTGCCAAGTCCAAATCGCACTCGAACGACGAGTTTCATCGATTTGAATGGACCTGAACAAGTTTCTTCAACACTCATTCTGCTATCGGTTTCCGACACGCAGCCCAACCTGATATACTCATATCTGAAAAGAATGATGTGATGCCCGCTAGAAGATTACATCCATTGGAGTACCGGCTTTGGCCGGCCTGAACAGTTTCTTCGGAATCAGGCAATTCCGCCTGAAGGCGGGAGTCCAACAAGAAAGACCATACCGCACTCGGTTAAAAATGAGACTTTTGATCCCGGGGATAAGTATTGAAAAAGACTCATTCGTGGCCGCGAACAGTATCAATCCCAATCGCCGGAGGACTTCATGACAATGTATCAGCCCTGTAATCGTCGGAGCGTATGGGTTTTTCTGTCCGTGTGCCTGCTGTGGTTCGGAGTCAGTAGCGGCCAGGAGTCTAAGCCACAGGTGGCATCTATGCCGCTTGTCAAATCGACTTATGTCTACAAGAAAGTCGGCGACGTGGCCATTTCCGCAGACGTTTATCGACCTGCCGGCACGGAATCGCGACCGGTTGTGGTTTGGATTCACGGGGGAGCTCTGATTGTCGGAAGCCGCAATCAAGTCCCTCGAAATATCCTCGAAATGTGTACTCAGGAACGGTTCGTTTTTGTTTCTCTGGATTATCGGCTGGCTCCTGAAGTCAAACTTCCGGAGATCTCGAACGATATCCAGGACGCCTTCAAGTGGTTACACGAGCAGGGGCCAAAACTCTTTCAAGCCGATACCAGCCGGATTGTCGTGACGGGTGGATCGGCAGGCGGTTTCCTGACGATGCTCTCGGGAGTGGTCGTCAAACCACGGCCGTCAGCTCTAGTTGCTTATTGGGGATATGGTGACATTGATGCCAAGTGGGCAACCGACTCGTCGGACCATTACCGAACCAAAACACCACTGATTGATCCGAAAACGGCAGTTGCCGCGGTACAGCAAGGGAAGGTACTGACAAACACGGATGATCCGACGACTCAAAAGGCGCGTGGCGACTACTACCGCTACTTACGACAGTCGGGTGGTTGGTCGCGTGAGGTCACAGGCATTGACGCCGCGAAAGAACCCGGAAAATTGAAACCCTATTGCCCCGTGCAGCTGATTACGCCCGAGTATCCTCCGATCATGATGATCCACGGCACGGCCGACACGGACGTTCCCTATGAATGTTCCGCGAAAATGGATGCGGAATTAACCAGGCATGGAGTGGAACACGTGCTGGCGACAATTCCCGGTGCCGAACATGGACTGCGGGATGGGGATCCCAAACTTGTCGCCGTAGCCAATTCAAAAGCCTTGGAATTCATTCGCCGGCATCTCGTATCAAAGGCGTCGAAGGTGGGGGCGACAGCCCCATCCGAGCGAGTCACTGTGCTGCTCGCCACGATTTCTCACGCGGGCCCCCAAGGAGCCGGATCCGAGGCCGCGCGTTCCGCGAAAAACGAACTGGCAAAATGCGGTCTGGAAATCATCCCACAATTGTTGATGGCCATGGATACCCCAAACATTGTCGCGGCAAACTGGTATCGCGCGGTCTTTGAGGACTTGATTTCGCGTGAACAGTCGCGCACCGACGTCACCTGGCCGATGGAGACTTTTAAGGACTATGTCAACGATGCGCAACGAGCCGGTCGGCCACGGCGCCGCGTCCTGGCACTCATCGACAAATTGGAACCGGGATTTTCAGTACGCTGGCTGCCCACACGCTTGGACGACCCGGAATTTCGTCATGAAGCAGTCGGTTTGGCAATTGCAGCCGGGGAACAATCGCTGTCAACGAAAGACCAGGTGGCAGCCAAACAGCGATTCCAGCAGGCGTTCGAACATGCCCGGGACAGCAGTCAGGTTGTCCACGCCGCCAGCAAATTAAAATCGCTCGGAGGGACAGCCGACACAGTTGAGCATTTGGGATTGGTCGTCGACTGGTGGCTGGTCGGTCCGTTCGATGCACCTGGAAAAACGGGCTTCGCCAAAGCCTTCGAGCCCGAACGCGATTCCAATCTCAAAACTCGATATGCTGGCCCGGATGGCGCAGAAATTGGCTGGATTCCACATCACACGAACGACTCTCTCGGACAAGTGAATCTGATCGGCGTTTTTGGATCAATCCGTGAAGCCGTCGCCTTTGCCTCCTCTGAAATTGAAGTGCCGCAGGCTGGTCCTGCTTACTTAGGCTGTGGAGCGGACGACAACTGCACGGTCTGGTTGAACGGTGAAAAAGTTCTGGCGCGCGAACAGTGGTTGAATGGAACTCGCTTCGATCGTTTTGTGACCCCCGTCCAGTTGAAATTGGGTCGCAATCAGCTCCTGGTGAAGATTTGTCAGGGGCCGCAACACAAGGATCCGGAGGTCCCGAACAATTGGTCATTGCAACTCCGGTTGTGTGACAAACAAGGACGCGGCATTGGCTTCAAACCGGTTTTGCCTCAGGTTATTCAATGATCAGGTTCTTTTCGTAGCTGAGAGGGCAAACGGAGCGAACCGTCCCAATCTCTGGGAGTTTGGCGACAGAATTCTCTTTAACGGTGGCCGGTTGTCTATCACCCCTGTCGGGGCTTGTGGAAGCAAATAAGCGGCGAGAAAAAGTTGTGTAGGATGGCCGCCGTCGGCCGTCGCTTTTTCGTACAATAGAGTAAATGAAAGCACATGAAACATCGAACTTGATTCCATTGAAGCTGATTATTTGTGTTGTGTTCTTGCCACCACCAAAACTCAGACGGCCTAGGGCGGCCATCCTACATGATTTCCGTTGCGTTATTACTTAGGTCAATGGTCCGTGAGCCAGCCACTGACGGTGTCTTCGTCCGAATGTTCGTATGGAAACGACCGAGGCGGATTTGAGTTAATTTCCCGTAAGAAAAACTCCTATTGTCCCGAATTGCCCCTTCTGCGAAACTTCCCTTGCGATGGAGACCGCTGGCCCAGTCCGCATCGACCCAAAACACCGAGGGGCCCGTTTCGATCATCCTATGGAGGGGAGATAATGGTGCAAGTACAAGGGACTGCGCGCCGCAACTGGTTGCGAGGAATGATTTGTTGCGCGCTTCTCGGCGCCACGTGTTTCGTAGCCGCGCAAGATCAATTCGGTGTTCCGCGAGTCAGCGGTATTAATGGCACCAGCGGTTATAACAACGTCAATCCGAACATCAATCCAGCCTATAACAAACTCAATTATAACTCCAGCAGCGGCCGTTATAATAACGTTCTTCCACCCGGACAAAATGTTCCCGGGCTGAGTGAATCCACGGCTGTTCTTGAAAGCTCGGTGCGGACACTCTACAAGCATATTGAACCAGGCGAAGATCCATCGCCGAATGAATTGATCGCTTATGCCGATTTAAGAGCTCTGCGACTTTACACCGGTGCCCTCGAAGTCGCTGGTTGGGATCTGGAACAGTCTCAGCAGGCCTATCAGGAGGTCGACAGCGCCCGCTACCGCGGCCGAATCCGTGACTTGCCTACCGATCCGCGCACGCAGCAAGCTCGGGAACGATTCCTGGCTTTTCGTGAAACGGTCCGCACTTTGTTGTATCGAGTTCGATCCACTGCGGTCGCAGTCGAACACCAGGTCAGTTTTTGTGATCCCCGAGTGACTCGGGAATGGCAAAGCGAAGTTGTTCCCGCCTTATTGGACGTGATTGCCGCGACGCAGCCCTTGTTCATCGAACAAGATGTCTTCTCCGCCTATGTTGCTCCTCCGGGCCGGTTCCGTCCCACCGTCAATCCGAATTTGCCGAATGGTGTTCCCCCAGAAGCTGCCGATGTTGGTCGTTCACCGTTGTATCGCCCGTATAACGGCGAAGGCCGGGGACAGGGCCGGTACTTCGAAATCCGAGCGTTTGGTGGGCCGGTTCGAGTCAAGCGGATCCGCTATGTCAGCCACGAAAACAACTTTGGCGTGATTGGAACCAGTGTGACGCGTGAGCTGGCGGTCGACCAGGTCGCTTCACCTCAGGAACCATTGTTCGTGCCCTGTAATCGGGAACGCTTTGTGGATCTCAGTAATCTGGAAATCGAATGGGAAAACGCCGACATCCGTCGCAACGCATTCGGCTTGATCGACGTCGTCGCCGATCGACCAGGCGAACAGAACTAGTTGAGACAAAACTGTTTCACCGCCACCTGGGTTGCCCCGGTGGGTCCATAGCATCTGCACTACTAGTTATTTAAGCGTCACCATGGCATCGGCAAGGCAACGCTTCCTTCGGCATCCCCGGTAAGCGGGATGGCGGAAGTTCAGGAAATAGTGTGTCAACAAGAAGAGCCCGGCATCGTTCACGATGCCGGGCTTTTTTTATATCAATCTTATAACGCACGGTTATGAATGAGACGTTTGATCGCGGGGATCAGTATTGAACAAGACTCATTCGTGGCCGCGAACAGTATAACTA
>JAQGHT010000219.1 GCA_028291565.1 Planctomycetaceae bacterium
CTTCCACAATGAACAACACCGGGCTGACTTCAACCAGTTGTTTCAGCCATCGCAACAGCAACTCTTCGGTTCGTTCCTTGAGTCGTTGCGGAGACAAGGCGAGGGGGGGAAATCGGTCGTCTGCGGGAACACCGAGCATGCTGCACAACAGCGCGACATTCTCGGCCGATTCTAACTTCAATTCGCGCAAATAGCGGACGACGATCTCCAACCGTTCGGCAGGCGATTGATTTTCAAATCCCAACAGCCGCGACAAAAATTCGACCATCGGGAAAAAACTGGCATTCTGATGATACTGCGAGCACCGCAACTCGATGACTGCCGCTCCTTCAGAATCTTCGCGGATGACGTGCTCGCGGAGTTCGCGGATCAATCGTGACTTGCCGAGTCCCGCGTCACCAATCAGCAACACAATTTGCCCCAGCCCGTCCAACGCCTGTTCCCAGCGATCTTTCAGAATCGTCAATTCCGTATCACGGCCAACCAGCGGGGTCAGGTTACCCGGATCGACGAGTTCCACACGATTTCGCGAAGCGGCTTCCTTGATGACTTTGAACAATTCCATCGATTGGGACATCCCGCGCACGCGCTGCGCTCCCAGCGACTCGCACTCAAAGTACAAGGCTGTTCGCTGATGCGTGGCGCTGCTGATGGCAATCGATCCCGGCTCGACAATCGAATTCAGCCGCGTGACCACATTGCGCGCTTCTCCGACCAGCGAAATTCCTGATCCTTTCGCTTCATCAAGTACTTCAGCGACGGCCTCACCCGAGTGAATTGCGACCCATGCCTGCTGCACGGACGGCAGGTCCCCGCCGTTTTGAACAATTCCCTCCAAGTCGCGCATGACCTGGAGTGCTGCGCGGACGGCGCGTTGCGGGGCATCCTCAAACGCCTGCGGAAATCCGAAGCATGCAGTCACTTCTTGTCCGGAGCTGACAACTGTCACTCCGCCGAACTGCGCGATCCGTAGACTGACGAACGATGCGAACGACTGGGCCTGCTCGTGCAGAAGCTCGGAATGAGACGCCGAACTTTCAGAGTTCGAATTGTCTTCAGGATCATAATTGAAAATCGCCACTGTGACTTGTCGCAATTCCGCTTCACGCCGGGACCGGCTGACTGACGCCTTGTCGTTGTCTGGCTTTGACACAATTACTGGTTCGGCATCGACCAGAAAGCTTGCAGTGAGTGAGTGATCGCCCGATTTGGCAAGCAACCGCGACAAGTCCTGAGCAAATTCCGCAGCCGATGCATGTCGTCGCGAAGGGGATTTCGCGATCGCTTTCAGGCACACGGCGTCAACTTCCGCCGATAAACCAGACCGCAGCTTGGACGGCGGTTCGGGGGTGTGCGAAACGATTTGTCCAAAGATCGCTGCCGCAGACCCTTGAAACGGCCTCTGTCCTGTCAGCATTTGATAGAGGATGACTCCCAGTGCGAACACGTCAGTCGCCGGCCCGATTTCATGATGCCGGGCTTCGACTTGCTCGGGAGCCATATAAGCCGGGCTGCCAAAAACGTCGCCACTTTGAGTCAGCTCGATCTCACCCGCTTTTTGTAAACGAGCCAAACCGAAATCCATGATGATCGGTTCATGATCCCTGGTGACCATGATGTTGGCTGGTTTCAAATCTCGATGGACGATGCCCGATTCGTGAGCTTGATGCAGGGCCGTCGCCACCTTCTTGAGTAGCTCCAGTGCTGGCAATAGATCAAGTGGGCCGAAGTCTTTCATTTTTTTCGACAGCGGCTGGCCATCTATGAAGGCCATCGTGAGAAAATACCACTGGTCAAATTGTCCAACATCATAGACGGGACACAGATTGGCGTGCTGCATGGTCGCCATCGCACGGGCCTCGCGATAAAACCGTTCGACCGCCTCCGTATCGTCGTCGCCCTTGAAGAACGGGACCTTCAGGGCAATTTTTCGATCGAGTTGTCCATCGTGTGCGAGATACACCGCGCCCATACCGCCGCGGCCGAGTTCTCTTTCAATTCGATACCGCCCGAATTGCTCGGGAAGACTCTTGGCATCGTTACGAGCCGTACTCGCTCCCTTTTGTGATCGATCCTGCCCTTCTCCCCAAGCCACAGTATGCCCTTCTCGAGCCGTGTCGATGGTCGGTTCTGAATTTAGAGCAACTACTGACGGAATGTCTTCAGGAGCGATATTACCGGAAGCGGTAAATTGCTCAAACAGCGTCGAGATCATCGCTGACTGTGCAGGAAAGCGAATGATGTATTCCGCGGACGAGAATGATTGGCCGGCGACTCGACGGAAGCGAAATTCCACGAGCAATAAAACCGGCAACAAGGCCGGTTGCAATGCCTCTGGTACGAAGGTCAGGAATTCCTCTATTCTCGGTGTCCGTCCACTTTGCAGCGACGATAAAAAGGCCTCCTTGGCAACGTCGATACGGCGCTGATCCTGTTCGCTCAAAGATTCAGACCGCAGGGGCAATACCATTGACAGTTCCCGAAAATACAGTGACCTAACAATACTTCACACCTTCGCGAGTTGAGGCGTGACATCTATCTTCGATCAACCTACGATCAACTGAAGCGGATAAATTCTGTACGTTCGTCCTGGCTGAAGTCTTGAGACTTCGGGCGGACGTCCGGAATTGTCCAAATTCTCACGAATCAAGCGACTCTGTGAGCGAATGGCATCGCGTCACAATGATTGGGAATCCGGAACACTCACGCCGAAATCACTTCAAGTATGACGGTGCTGACCGGATCCCGCCACCACCTTTTCAGGTGGTTCAACTCAAATATTGATGCTTTGAGGAATCCCACTCGGCGCCAGCGTGTCGTACGCGCGGCGTGTTTGATTGCGTTCGCCGATTTTCTGGCCGATCTCCGCGAGCCGTTTTTGAAACTGCTGCAACGGTGCGCTGACACGCTGGTCGTGAAAGTGATGCGTTCCATATTGTCCAAGTTCCGTGTAATGCACGGTACCCAGCATGTATCCCAACTCCATTTGGAGTTCGGCCATGTCAAGGGTTGGTAGCATCGCGACGAAGTCGGCTTCCGTGGCGCCGGTTTTCGACGTCGGAGCCGGGCGGTATCCGGCACACGGCATATTCGGGGCGTAGCTCATGCAATCATATTGCGGGAAATTCACCGCTGCGTGCTGTACGCTGCAGGTGTAAATGACAAACGTCGTGACGTCGATCAATTCTTCGATCCGTTGGATTGCTCCATCGTTGGGAAGTCCCTTAATCCGTCCACCGTTATCAGATGCAAGTTCGCGAGACCACGCCTGCAATTCGGTATCGCGTTGAATCTCGGTGTCGTTCGGATAATAAAGTCGCAGATAGGCGTTCACCCATTCGTGGATCGCATCCCAATACAGTAACGCATCGTCTCGGTATGGGTAATTGGGGAATGCCTCGCGATCGTCGACTCCGCGTTGCTCAAATGTCAGCGGCAGCAGATCGCGCATGACTCGAATGCTTTGGACGCCTTGGACGGCAACTTGACGTGACGTCTTAATACTGCCTCCCATCAGCTTGTCGACCGCCCCTTTTTCAGCGATCAGATGCTGCCACGCCGCTTTGTTGATCGCCAGCGTGCCCTCAAAATGGGGCCACAACAAACGAGCCAGAGGGTGATTCTTGGCCAATTGCCGGTACGAGGAAACGACAAACGCCTCCATCGCCAGATGTGTCCGTCCCAGGTGCGTCGATGCCTCATGGACATTGCTGTCTGCGGTGTCAACGATTGTTTTTGCGATTTGCCAGTTGTAGCCGTCGTCCGGCGTCATGATTGGATTGTCCGGCGCGGGCTTCTGCTGACACTGGATGGCGACCGGCAATAATTCCTTTTTGGGACCGGAAATGACGAACAGGGCCAACGGAGCGTAGAGGTATTTCTGGCCGTTCGGAAAGTTTCCCAGTTCGGCGCCGTCCAGCTGTGCGTAGTCGGCAAGGTACAGACGTCCTTCAGCAAGTGCCGCTTCCAACGAATCGAGCGGTGAGGCGATCCGAAACATCTCGTTGGTAATCGGCATCCGCTCATCAAGCGCCTTGAGACGCTTCAGCATGACGGGATTGGGGCCGGAAGTGCGCATCCGGGCAAATGCCCGATCGTCCATGAAATCCTTCGCGATCGGCGGCAAACCGAAAGCGCGGAACAGGTTGGCATAATCTTCCAGTGATTTCGCCGAAATCGCCGGAGCATTGGTCCGACCATCAAACCGCAGTGCTTCAGAAATGTGGTGCTTAATACTGAGTATTGAACCTTCGCCGATTTCGAAGAGTTGACGGATTAGCGAATGTTTGTCGGTATGGTGGCTTGCGTGATGGGGTTCCAATTCCAGTTCGGCGCGGTTTTCCAGCGACTCGAGGACTCGGCGGCCGACGACTTTCAGCCATTCGAACCCGAATTCATCCAGAATCGGCACATTCTTCATCACTGCCAATGGTGACACGTGCGTGTAATCGTACTGGTAAAGTCGCCGATCCCATCTCAGTTTTAGGTTACGCAACAGCCCCGAAAAGAAAGGCTGCTGTTGCGGCAAACGAGGCTCCTGCAACGGTAAAAACGAGGTCATTTGATCCCTTTCGTATCGTGAATGAATTCACGGGCCCATACAAAGTATCAAAATGCAAAAACAAGTTCGAAACGCAAGCAGGCACGTTTCCACCTCATTCAAACACTGGTTATACAGTAATATCCGACTCTGTCCGCGGATTCAATCAATGTGTGGCGATTGCCGTCGCATGGCCGACACCAACCAGATCTTCTCGTGTCGGCATAGGGAGCAAACCTGAGCCAGGAATTGGCCATCCTGCTGGCATAGCACAGCAAGCTGACGGCGCGCGCGACGCCAATGAACCTCCTGCTGGCTCTTCGATGGCGACACGAGTCATGCCGCGATATTCACTTACGCCGTAAAAGATTTTCGTGTGGCGAATTCCACGTCGCTGAAATCGTGAGATTTCGGCCGGGACACGTCGATCGGCCCGAATTCTCACGATTTCAGCGACGAAAATCTCTCACTGCGTAAGAGATTCATGCTGACGTGGAGACCCGAAACTCTGAGTTTCATTTTCGCGGATCGAGTTTGTACCCAACTAGCGAGAATTAAGTTTGTACCCAATTGGCGAGAATTAAGTTTGTACCCAATTGGCGAGAATTAAGTTTGTACCCAATTGGCGAGGAATTTCTGTCGAAGTGGTCCTTTGATTTGCATCCGCTCTAAAAAGTCACGCAAACCCATGACGTGATCCCCCAGTTCCAGGTGAGTCCACGCCGCTCCCCAATCTGCGAAGCTCGACAACGAATTTGTCACCACGCCGACCCTATTTTACCAGACGACGGTTCAGCAAGCCAAATTCCTATGAGCATTGGAGACGATTTGCGAATCCCCCTCCACCCCGCTCGCCGAAGTGGTTCAGCGGCCTTTGCACGACTTGAAGTGTTTACAGTTCGCGGCCACGAATGAGTCTTGTTCAATATAGATCCCCGAGTTCAAACGTCGCATACTTAACCGTGCGCGGCATAGAACACCCCCGCCACAAAAGTGTCCTGCAGAAGCCGTGGACACGCTGGGTAAGCCGGGTCGCAGGCAGGGGCCGAAATATGTTACTTCAGCAGCAATTTTGTCTCGATTGATACTGAAAACTTTCGAATTCGGACGCCGGTGTGACACACCGAATGGCAATGAAATGCCCTCTGAATCACAGCGTATTGACCCGCCAGAACAGGCGAAGGAACAACTATTGTGGCTGGCGCTGCCAGCATCAGCGGGACGCTGGCAGCGTCCCCCACGTCACGTCAAGTATTGATTCTCCAATCCTAAATTGAACACACGGCCACTCTTCGAGAGATCGACAGTTTTGAGAGGATTGCCGGATCGAGACGGACGGCGATTGAATGGCACTAATGGGATAAATAAGTCCCATTCGTCGCATGCCGCACAAGGCGGCTCAGCAAGGCGCATTGATTTCGTTAATGCTCTTTAACGTCCGAGCAATGCCAGAGCTACGTTGAAATACAGCACAATCCCGAACACGTCCAGCAGTGATGCAATCAGCGGCGTAGACATCAGGGCGGGATCCATGCCGCAGGATTTCAGGCTGATCGGCAAAATCGCGCCGATCATGGTCCCGGTCAAAACGACGAGGGGCACAGTTCCGACAACGACTAGCGACTGATACGGTGTGATCAGTCCCAGACTCAGCACAAATCCACAGACAGTCAGGCTGCCACCAAGAATCAGACCAATCGCAAATTCGCGTTGAATCAGTCGATACTTCGACTTTTTATCAAGCTCACCCAGGGCCATTGTGCGAATGACAAGTGTTGCAGTTTGCGAGGCCGCGTTGCCACCCGTGGCGATCACCAATGGTACAAAGAGGGCCAGCCATTCATAGATTTTCGACAAGTGCTGGAACGATTGCAGTACGTGGGCCGACAAAAAACTCGCGCAAAACAGAAACAACAGCCAACCGCCGCGTTTCCAGGCGATCGTCCACAGCGGCGTCGTCAGGTAACCTGTTTCCATCGGTTGCACAGCGGCGAGCAACTGGGCGTCCTCAGTGGCTTCTTCCTGCAGCACGTCAATGACATCATCGTGGGTGATGATGCCGACCAGCTGATGATGCTGATCAACAACGGGAACCGCCAGAAAATTGTACCGCGCCATTAACTGCGCGACCTGCTCCTGGTCATCAGTGACCCTTACAGAGAGGACATCCTTTTCCATGATTGCGTCGACACATGCGGATGTCTTGGCGAGAATCAGGCTCCGGAGTGTGATGAAGCCTCGCAGTCGCCGATCTTCATCGACGATGTACACATAATAAATCGTCTCGCTGTTCGGAGCCTGCAGACGCAATTGATTGAGAGCTTCACCGACGCTGATTCCTTCAGGAAGCGACGCATATTCGGTGGTCATGATGGAGCCAGCACTGTCATCGGGATAGGATAACAGCCGACGAATGTCATTGCGTTGAGACTGGGCCAGCAGTTGCAGCAGTGAATCAACCTCCCCCTGGTCCATCTTCTCCAGCAGGTCGACGCAGTTGTCGGGTGACATGTCGCGAACCAGTGCTGAAAGGTGGTCCTTGTCCATTTCCCGGACGAGTGTCAGCTGCCGGTTCATCGTTAAGAATTCAACAATCTCTACCCGCCGATGCAGGCCACAGTTATCGAGAACCTGCCAGATTTCCTGATTCGAAAGATTTTCGATGACCTGAGCGATCACGGCCGGATGCAGTGCGTCGCAAAACTCGCGCAAGCCAAGAGTGTCGTGCTGTTGAAGCATCTCCTGAAGTTCGGGAAGCAACAATTGGCCGTACATAATGGGTTCGCTCGAATGGTTCACTTACCGCAAGTCTATCTTCGGAAGGAACCGCGTCAGAGGTCGATTTATGAAAAGAAAAATCCCCCGGCGGGACATGCCGCCGGAGGATTTTGATATCGTTCAAATCGATTGCAGACGCAATTAACGCTTCGAGAACTGGAAGCTTCGGCGAGCTTTCTTGAAGCCGTACTTCTTGCGTTCTACCATGCGGCTATCACGTGTCAGGAAGCCACCTTCGCTCAGCAAAGGATGCAACGAGGGATTCAACACCTGCAGGGCACGAGCAATACCCAACAGAATCGCACCCGCCTGACCAGTAATTCCACCACCCTCGACGCGAACCCAAATATCGTAGGTTCCAATCGTGTTGGTGGCCTTCAACGGTGCGACAACTGTTTCGAGCTGCTTTTCACCGCTGAAGAAATCTTCGAGTGTGCGACCATTGATTTCCCACTTACCCGACCCCGGCTTGAGTCGGCAACGGGCAACGGACGTCTTTCGGCGGCCTGTTCCCATGGCAACTCCGAACTTGTCGAACTTGCCACGCAACACGGGCACGTACGCAGGCTCAGCGGGAGTTTCTTCACCGGCCGGGGCGCCGGAAAACAAACTCGTGGTACTACCGGCCTCCAGGCTGGCGGTTTCCGGGGCGGCGACTTCTGCTTCTGGGGCTGGGGTAACTTCGTCCGACATACTCACTGTCCTAGTTCAAGGATGCTGTCTGGTTTGCGACTTCTGGCAAACATTAACGCATCCTGCTCCATGAAATATTGACGTGAACTTCCGTTTCAATACGCGTTGAACACAAATCCTCAGGATTGCGATCTTAGCAATCGCGACCCGTTCTCTTTTTAATCCTCAGACCAAAGGTCGAGATTTGACTTCTGCCACATCTCACGCTTTAGAATGGTCATTTTTATACAGCGAAAGGGCTTTCGCCAGGGATTTCGACACGCACTGTCGGGCCGCCCGGCGAGTCTCTCTTAAGGTTTAGTCCTTCAAGCTCAATTCGGTCGGTTGCTGGGCTTGATGCGGATGATCGGTGCCAGCGAACAATTTCAACCGCGTCAGCATGACCGACTGCAGCTTGTTCTTCGGCAACATTCGTCGAACGGCTTCGTGCAGAATGAAAGTTGGCTTCCGCTTGAGAACGTCAGCACCGGTCACAACCTTACGGCCGCTCGGATACCCTGTGTAGTGCTGGTATTCTTTGACAGCCATTTTGCGGGTGAAGCTCGGATGCGTTTCGTGAGACATGAGTTGTCCACTGAATCGCACCTTGTCCGCGTTGATCACAATCACGAAATCACCACACGCAACGTGGGGCGTGTAGGTCGGGCGATGCTTGCCCATCAGAATGTTGGCAATTTTCACCGCGAGGCGGCCAACAATCAAATTGGATCCGTCCACAACATACCAGACCGGCTTAACATCGGCTGGCTTGGCTGTGTACGACTTAACGGTGTTGAAAACCTCTTTGCCAATGCTCTTTTGCTTTGGAGCGGAACCATCAGTGGCGGGAGGAGTGGCGACGGCTTCAGTACTCACGGCAACAACCTGCTCTACTTAGCTTGTCAAGTTTGGCGGGCCCGGAAAGCAAAGCCAGCCTGTCCAATCTGGCGATCTGACCGCCGGACTGTCATGGTCCGCCGAACGTAAATCGCTCTTATGGCGTCCCTTATGTCAACACAACCCAGTCCGTGGGAAGGTTGAAGTAAAAACAAACAACGACCGGGGCCGCATAAAGCGGTCCAGGAAGCTTGAAAGAATATCGATACTACGGTTGTGATTCAACTCTCAATGCACAAATTCCCGCAGAATTCTGTGCCAAAATACGAAATCTCAATCGAATTACCTCAAATACGGTCAGGCATCACTCGTCATGAAGCGATCGCTGCCCATTGTCGGCAACGGATCTTGCATGCTGCTGGCTTCGGGAAGATGAATCAGCTGTTTCATTTCGGAAATCGCGGCGAGCAGGCCCGCGATGTCTGCCGGACGGTGATTCGAATTAATCTGAATTCGCAAGACTGAAGCGTGATAGGGAACCGCGGGGAAAGTCACAGACTGGACATAATAGCCACGATCAAACAGGTATTTGCCAGCCTTAAACGTATTCATTTCATCGCCGACCAGGACGGTAATGATCGGTGATTTTCCGCCCAGCACAATCAGATTGAGGGCTTCGAGTCCTTCTACAATATGTTGGACATTGCGATCCAGTTGTTCGCGCAGTTCGACGTAATCGTCCGACTGCAGGATATCAATCACCGTGGAGATGGCCTCGAGATACGGCGGCGGCACAGGACCGCCGAAGATATAGGTACTGGAACGCATTTTTAACAAGCGTTGAAATTCGTGTGTGCAGGCGACAAACGCCCCAAAAACGGAGCACGCTTTGGAAAAACAACCAACGACAATCGTATTGTCGTAACTGCCCAGAGATTCCAACACAGTGCCTCGGCCATGTTCCCCGATCACGGCGGTCGCATGGGCATCGTCAATATACAGCACGGCGTTGTGTCGTTTGGCCACTTCGTTCAGTTCGGGCATCGCAGCAATTTCGCCGCTCATGCTGTAAACGCCGTCAATCGCGATCACCGCGCAGCGATAAGGCGCCGCCTCAATCAGGACCTTTTCCAATGCTTTGGCGTCGTTATGTGCAAACTGCAAGACACGTGTGCCGTTCGCCTTGGCAATCTTGGCGCCTTCCAGAATCGAGTTATGCGCGAACTCATCAACGACAATAATGTCGCTGGCCCCCACCAATCCGGGCAAGGCACCGACATTGGTCAGCGTCACAGACGGGAAGATCATCGCCGCTTCAGTGCCGATCCACTCGGCGATTTTCTCTTCGAGCTGTGTTTCGACTGAGCAACTGGCGAATGCACGGGAGGCTCCGAACTGGGTTCCCCAAGTTTGTGCTCCACGAATCAGAGCATCTCGGACGCGCTGATCCTGATCCAGCCCGAGAAAACTGTCGAAACCAAAATTGATCAGAGTCTGCCCGTTAACCTTCATTTCGCGATGCGGCCCGACATCTTCGAATGACAATTCTTTCAAGTGCAGGCCGTCATACTGTTGAGCGGCAATGTCATAAAACTTGACCAAGCTGCTCGTCCGAATGGCACGAGCCAAGTTTTCTAAAGGTGTCTTCTGTCCCACAGACACGTTGCTTCCTTTCAAGTGCGCGAAAGTCATTCCCCCGCGTGGGTTGATGATTCGAACTGCCCGATTTTAGAAAAATCGCCACGGTCATCACCGTTTGCAGTTCTTCATAAAAGCCGTCGGAAAAACCTCCAATAACAGATTTTCGGGGGGTTCACAATCACAAAAAGATTAATAAAAGCGAAGGAATCGCCTTCATCAGGAAACTTGTTGTTTCATGATGAAGATTCTCGTGAGCCTCGACGTATCGGCGCCAGACGATACCATGACGGAAATTGGCGAAGGCTGAAACAGCTCTCGCGACACACCTTCCTGCCTCCCGTGCAGGCCACGCCGCGTATGACTTTTTGTCTAAAATCGCGAAAATTCAGATTCGATGCGTTTCAGTTGTCAAAATTCCAAAGGGAGTCAGCGATTGGAACGCCGAGTATCTCGATTCCGCAAGGCGTTTTCCGCACGGTAAATCCTGCCCCGAGAACCTCAAGTCAATGCAACAGGAGTTCGGAGTGAAAACAGTGATTCGACTGACCGCCTGGTTTCTGGCCCTTGTTTCAGCTGTTTCTGGCACTGGGCTGCCTGCGGTATCTGCTGCAGATCCCGTCGTGAAACTGGTCAAGCAAGACAATGCGATTGCCGTGACAATCAATGGCCAGGAATTCACAACCTACCACACCGACCCGAAATGGCCGAAGCCCTTCTTTTCTCCGGTCAAAACGCCTTCGGGAACGATCCTGACACGTCCTGTGCACGCGGTCGCCACAAAGGAGCATGATCACGTGCACCACAAGGGAATCTGGGTGGCAATCGATGAAGTCAACGGAAATCAACACTGGGCCGAAAAGGCGATTATCAAGAACGTTTCCGTCGAATTGGTCAAGCCGGAAGGCAATCCCGCGGAAATGCGCGTCATAAATCACTGGCTGGGTAAGGATGGTGAACCGGTCGTCATCGAGACGACCGGCATCCAGATTTTCGCGAATCGCCTGCTGGCTTATGACATTCAATTCACGGCCGGAAAGAGCAAGGTCCATTGGGGCGACACCAAAGAGGGACTGTTTGGGATTCGCGTCGCCGATTCGGTTCGCGAGAAACAATCAACGCCAGACAAGCCGGCAGGAAAAATCGTCGACGCGAACGGCCGCAAGACGATGAAAGAATGCTGGGGGCTGTCATCGAACTGGGTCGATTACTCGGGTCTCGTCGATGGAAAGGTCGAAGGCGTCGCAATTTTCGATAATCCGACCAATTTCCGCCGGTCGCGCTACCATGTGCGTGATTACGGTCTATTCACGATCAGTCCCTTTGGCCAGAAGGCATACACAAATGGGCAGATGCCCGCAGATGAGCTGGAACAGGAGCCAGGCACGAGTTTTCATCTGAAGTACGGTATCTACATTCACTCCGGAGACTCGGAACAAGCGGATGTTGCCAAGACCTATGCCGAGTACGTGGAAAAAACAAAAGGAACCGTGAGCAAGTAATAACGATTCGCTCCTGTTCGTTTGACCATAATTCTTCCCTATGCATTACATTCCGCCAGCCTTGACAGCGGTCGCTCCGCCGCCCGAGCAGCCACAGGTGGAAGTCCCTAATCCCGCAGTGCCATTGTATGTGCTGACGGTGGTGGTGGGCTTACTT
>JAQGHT010000220.1 GCA_028291565.1 Planctomycetaceae bacterium
TACATGCCTCGACAGCTAAAGGTTCAATTCGCGAAGGGTGTTTTAACTATTTGACGAGTCTGGATGACTGGGAAAAGCCAAGAAACGTCATAAAATTTGCGGAGTTTTCAACATCCCTTGAAAATCAGGCGGATTCGCTTGACAAACGCCAATAGACTGTCGAAAATAAAAACACGACTGATGTGGTGATACTTAGCGGGATATACCGGAGTCACCCATCGCTATCTTTTCTCATGTGGTGATGCTGACTGGAATCCCAGAGGCGTCCGCGATGTCTTTGGAGTATCGCGAATGTACTGGTTTTTCTTTAACGCAGAGGCGGTGTCTCGCCGCTTGAATTACAGCAGCTTGCTGCCGACTCAGTTCGTGGAAGCGCCGCCTTTCCGCTTAAACTGTTGTTGCCTCGCACCAAAAACCCTCTAGCTCGTATTCAGCGCGTCGTTCCGTTCGGGCAATTTGGGACGCAGAGCGAATTCCGCTGAAAGTCGACTGGTCGCTTCCAGTTGACGCCGTTGGGGCCAGCCCCACGGAAAGCGCCCCCAAAAATCCGCGACAGTCGGAAAAATCGAATCAAAATCCATTCGCATCAGCAACCGTGAATTTGGTATCATTGCGGCCATGCCCTGGAGAGCGATCTTTCGCTACACGCGAAGACAGGCTCTTGAGACCAGATTCCGGCTTAACCAGGCATCACAAGGAAAAGACAAATATGGCTTTCGGTCCACGACTTATGGCCTCATTTTCGCTGACACTTATGGCGGTCATGCCGCTGGTTGCGTCAGCTCAGCAGACTCCGCGGCCGGATCCGGCGGCGATTGAGTTTTTCGAAAAGAAAGTCCGGCCGATTCTGGTCGACAACTGCTATAACTGCCACTCGGCTAATACGAATGCCAAGGGGGAATTGCGGGTGGATGACCGCAATGGCCTGCTTGCTGGCGGAAGCAGCGGCGCGGCTGTCGTTCCTGGTCAGCCAGAGAAAAGTCTGCTGATCACGGCCGTAAGCTATACTGATGGCACTTTGAAAATGCCGCCCAAGAAGCAGCTTTCTGCTGAACAGATCGTTGATTTGACCAAGTGGATCAAAGACGGCGCTGCCTGGCCGGAAGTCGATGTTCCCGTCGATCTCGGCAAACGGAGTGAGAAGTACGAAAAGTTAAAGAAGGACCACTGGGCCTGGCAGCCGTTGACGACGCCCTCCGTACCGCAGGTTAGCGATTCAGGTTGGGCTCGTGATGATATCGATCGCTTTGTGCTGGCCAAATTGGATCAGCAGAAGCTGAAACCGGTCGGCGATGCTGACAACGTGGCTCTGATTCGCCGAGTCACCTTTGATTTGACGGGATTGCCCCCGACAGTCGAAGAAATCGACGCCTTTGTTTTAGATTCGACCCCTGACGCGTTTTCAAAAGTCGTGGATCGACTGTTAGGGGCCACAGCATTCGGCGAACGCTGGGGCCGCCACTGGCTGGATGTCGCCCGGTTTGGTGAATCGACCGGATCAGCCCGCAATCTGCCCTACCCTCAAGCCTGGCGGTACCGCGATTATGTCGTCGACGCATTCAATCGGGACAAGCCGTTCGACAAGTTCATTCGTGAACAGGTCGCCGGTGATCTGCTGCCTTATGAGTCGCAGGATCAGCGAGATGAACAACTGATCGCGACGGGTTTCCTCGCTTTAGGAGTCAAGGACGTCAATCAGCGATTCAAAGTCCGTTACATCATGGACAACGTGGATGAGCAGATTGACGCGGTGACTCGATCGGTCCTGGCCATGACGGCAAGTTGTGCCCGGTGCCACGATCACAAATTCGATCCGATTCCCACCACTGATTACTACGCTTTGGCGGGCATTTTTCAAAGTACCGATCTGTGCGCGGGGCTGCGAAATAAGATGGGTGGAGGTGGGTTGGACTATTATGACAATTCTATGCTGATTCAAGCAGGGACTCCGGTTGCTCCAGATCCCGAAAAAGTCAAGAAGATTGAAGTGGCTACGAAAGCGGCGGCAGAAGCGAAGGCCGCATTCGAAGCGATCCGTCAGAAGCCCGAAGGGAGTGAACCGGGGCCCGATGGTCGTCCGAAACGCGCCATTGCCCGTCAGAAGATGAATCGTGCTCAAGCCGAACTGGCAGCCCTGACCGATCCCGCCGCAAACGGTGGCAAGACGATCCTCGGTGTCCGAGATTCAAAAGCCGTCGCCGATACCCAGATTCGAATCCGTGGTGAAGCCGAAAAACTGGGGCCGGTCGTGCCGCGCGGTTTCCTGAGCATTGTCGAAATTCCCGACCAGCCCAAAGTGAATGCAGCCCAGAGTGGCCGCCAGGAACTGGCAAGCTGGTTGACGAACGAAAAGAATCCCCTGATTTCCCGGGTCCTGGCAAATCGAGTCTGGCAGCATTTGTTCGGTGAAGGGATTGTGCGGAGTGTCGACAATTTTGGAGTGACCGGCGACGTGCCCTCCCACCCGGAATTGCTGGATCACCTGGCGAACCGATTTGTTCACGAGGGCTGGTCGGTTAAGAAGCTGGTTCGAGCGATCGTTCTTAGCCGGGCCTACCAGTTGAGTTCTGACGCGATCGCAGCCAATGTCGCCGTTGATCCCGCGAACCGCTATATCTGGCGGCACAGCCCACGTCGATTGGATGCCGAGGAAATTCGGGATGCGATGCTGGCGGCAGCGGGCAGGCTGAATCTGTCTCGGCCGAATGCTTCGCCCGCCAAAGATCTCCGAGTCGTCGAATTGCCGAACAACGGCCCGATCGCTCGCAAGATCGGTGAAGACGCGCGTTCCAGTCAGCATCGCAGCGTTTATCTCCCTTTGCTACGTGGATTGGTTCCGACGTCTCTCGAAGTCTTTGACTTTGCCGAGCAAGGCATGGTGACGGGTAATCGCGATACGACAACCGTCGCGACCCAGGCGTTGTATTTGCTGAATGATCCGTTCGTACGACGCCAGTCTCTGACACTGGCAGAGAAACTGTTAAGTCGTGCGGAGTTGGACGATACAACGCGTCTGGATCTCGCCTATCGTCTGACCATTGGTCGTTCGGCGACAACAGCTGAAATCGAGCGTGCGAAGAGCTATTTGGCGGACTATGAGACTGCTTATCAAACATCAATCGCTGAAGGCCTGGCGGCAAAAACGGAAGTCGTTCCTGCCCAATCTGTCGCGACTGTCATCCCTGCGAACGGTGCCGCCGCCACGAGTGAAGTTGCTAGCCCAGTGCCCGGAACGACTCCGGCGACAACAGGTCAGGCAGCGACAACGCCGCCAGTGGCTGTCCCACAAAATGCGACAAAGCCAGCTGACCCCGCAGCAGTTGGCTCGACCGCGACAACTACAACTACACCAGCGGCTGCCACC
>JAQGHT010000224.1 GCA_028291565.1 Planctomycetaceae bacterium
CTCAGCCTACAGGCAACGCGTATTCAATGATTGAATATGCATGCGTTCCGATTCCTAATTCAGGCTTTTTACTGTCGACACTCAACGGTTCGCCGCCGCAGTTTCCGTTAACGGTCACCTTGCCAAATGCCGACGCTGCGGATTTCCATTTGAGTTCCGTGAGCTTCAGCTCTCCTTTGGGGCCCATCAGCTTGGGTTCAATCCAATCGGCCCAGTCGCAGCCAAAACCATCGCCTCCGTCCTGGACGACCAGAAATAGCGATTTCGCTCCAGTGATGTCGACTTCGACATCAACCGCCTGGCCGCTTGTGGCACGATTGACAATTTTGCTCTCGAACTTAGGCTTCGATTGAGCCTGTGCGGTGGTCGGAAAAGTGCCCGCCGCGGACACCAATCCCAACACGAACACGAGCGAAAAGCGCTTCAATCTCATGAAGTGACTCCTGGATGTAGAAATCTGCTAGAAAATTTTCTCGGTCGACTCAACAGAGCGAATACTTACAGCATTCCGACAATCCAAACTGACGCGTAAAATATGGCCAGACAAGCCATCGGTGACGCAGCGCGGTGTTATCAAAAACAGTCGTATTCATGAACCTAACCTCGCCGCAACTTGTGGACCGAACCAATCGACCTCAAACAGGGCTGAAACTGACAGTTTGAAGGTGGTTGAAGCGAATGTCAACAGTTCGCTGCGGACAGTCTTGAAACGGGTGAGCCCATGATTCCTGCCAACGAAATACAAATAGATGATCACCCGAATTGAGAGACGTTCAGCAAGTTCTGCCTTCAGAGCACCCCGGGTTCCTTCCGGTTGGAGTATTATCAAACTGATTTGACAGTTTGTATTTCGTGGACGATTTGCCGGGAATGGCTTGTTGGATGGGAAAAAGCTATAGTCATAGGGCGGATCGTGGTCGAAAGTCTGGCAAAAGTGACTTGCACATTCAGTCGGAACGCGCGCGAATCCAGTAGTGGATTCACGGATCGCTCCGAATCAGAGGCGGGGCACACTTGGGGGGCCTCGGCGGCTGACTGAATTGCCAGAAATCATTGACAGCCCCATGGTCGACGTCAGCCTCGTTCCTGGACATAAAACCCGTTTCCTTGTGATTGGAAAGATCATGTTTCGATTGACTCAGCTCCTGGCTTTCACATTTCTGTTGCTGGCGGCCAATAGTACACCTGCGGGAGCGGCAGAGCTTGAAAAGGCTTTGAAGCTGATCCCACAGTCGGCCAATTCCCTGGCGATCATCCAAGTTAAGAACCTTGTAAACAGCCCACTGGGCCAAAGAGAAGGTTGGGGTAAAAAGCATCAGACGCAATTTCTGTCAGGCGCGGTGCACATTCCTCCGTCTGTCAATTTCGTGCTTCGCGGGTTTGAATTCCATCCCGAGGATACACGTGTTACGAAATCCTATGGAATCGCAGGATGGCAGACGCCGGTCTCAATGAGCCGGATCGCCGAACACGAAAAGGCCCGTATGGAAATGATTGTTGGCCACGCAGCCGTTCATACAGATCGTAACTCGTGCTTCGCGGAACTTATGCCCGGCCTGGTCGGGGCCGTCAGTCCCGACTATCGACAGGATCTGGCCCGCTGGCTGCGCGAAATCGATAGCGGAACGGTCAACACGATGTCGCCCTTTTTGCAGGAAGTCGCGGCCAATAGCGGTGATTCACAAGTTGTCCTGGCTCTCGATTTCCAAGATCTGATCGATCCCAGGACTTGGCGGGAACATATCAAGGCCTCTTCAGCAGTCGCCGACAAGCCGAACGCAGTTGCCACGCTAACCCATTTAACCGATTCTCTGCGCGGAATTTCACTGAAAATCCACGTATCGGAAAAGACGACCGCTGTCATCACTCTGGACTTCAATACTGTTGTCAGTCAGGTCACCAAGCCGTTTTTGAAACCCGTTCTGATGGACCTGCTGAACGAAGCCGGGGCGAATCTGGAAGATCTCGCGGATGGCGAGGTTGAAGCGAAGGAAAAGAAAGCCACGATCACGTTCCCACTCTCAGACGCCGGGCTACGACAAGTCATGAGTTTGATCCTGATGCCGTCACTTCCTGGACAAGCGCCTGAATCGACCGCGGCAAACGATTCCAACACGAACGCTCCCGGTGCGAATCAACCGAGTCTGCCCGCCACGCGTACTTACTACGCGGCCGTCAATCAGATCCTGGATGATCTGGAAAAGCAAAACAAAAAGGGGGTGAATTACATTCGCACTGCGGTGTGGCACGAGAACTTCGCCAAGAAAATCGACCAATTATCCCTCCGCGGCGTCGATCCGGACCTCGTGTCTTACGGTGCCAATGTCAGTTCCAATCTACGGGCTCTGGCGGTTTCGCTACGCGGCGTTCCGATTGAAGTGAGCCAGTTGCAAGGTGGCGTGCAATACAACGTGCAGTATCGCCCGGAAGGATATTATAGTTCAAACAATAGTTTGTGGAGTACGGTTGCCTACCAACCGGCATTCACAAATGTCCAGACGAACCAAGGTCAAATTCGGGCCCAGCAGGCCGAGGCGATTGCCGCCGGAGCAAAACAACGGGAAAAAATCTGGCAGATCATTTTGGACAATCGTCAGCAAATCCGCATCAAATTGACTGAAAAATATGGTCGCGAGTTTGAAGCGAAGTAAAGTCAACGAATC
>JAQGHT010000228.1 GCA_028291565.1 Planctomycetaceae bacterium
GAGTTAATTCAGACCAGGCGATCGATGGTTTCTGGCATTCTCGATTGGGGGGTTTGCTTTAGCTTTCAGACTATTTAGGTACTGCTTTTTTCTTCGCGGCCGGGACTGGAGGCGTAACCTTTTTGGCATCCTGGAGCTCGGATTTCGAAACGGGGCGAATCAATCCGTGTTCACCGGGCAACCCATCCTTGAATTTGACATCCGAGAACAGCCCCCATTCCCTTAAGGGAGCATGCACCTGCTCGTACTGAACGACTCCGCCTTTATAAACTTCGAACTGCAAATACGGGACCCAGTAGAACTTTTTGGGCGGAGTGCCCCAAGTCTCACTGTTCGCATCGAGGCCCGCGAGAATTGAATCCACTAATTCATCACGAGTCGTTCCGGGTTCGATTTCGATTTCGACCTCATTCTTGCCCAGAATGATCTTATCAGCCAACACCTGCACAGGAATCTTTCGTTCGAAGCCAATCTGGCCAACGTTGTTTCCACCCCAGCGCTGACGCCCATAATCCTGCTTTTGAGTCGGAGTCAGTTTCGGCTTTGGCTTATTCCGCTGAGCGACTTCATCGTCCTGTGGATTGTCGCCATAGGACTTGCGGGCCTTCTGAGAGCCACTGCTCGCCCCGCTACTTCCCGAACCTTCCGCCACTTGCCGTTGGGCTTCTTCTGTGAATTGCTGAGCGACCACGGCCCCCTGTGTCTTATCAAATGCATTTTTAGCACCAGGCGACTTACGCCCGCTTCCACTCTGGGACCTGGTTCCATTTTGTGGAGTTCCACTCGACGATTGCTGCTGGTCTCTGGCTGAAGTTTGACCCGAGTTCGCCTGGCCTGAGGCTCCCCCGGGAGATTTGCTGGGGGAAACGTTCAAATCGATATCGGACTGGCCACCGCCCAGCGCCCCCGCGGAAGCTCCGGCTGCGCCGGGTTGCATCATGCCTCGACCGCGTTGGCCGGCAGTCGCACCAGGACCAGCATTAGCTGCGACGCCATTCGGCTGATCGCCAGCAGTCCCCGATTTCGCTCCTTGCACCGCATCTCCAGCAGCACCTGCTTCCGGCGAATCGGCACCCGCACCACCCGCTCCGCTTCCCTGGTCAGCGAGTTGTGCACCGGGCTGCAAATCAAACACACTTGCGGAGCGAGCGCCCTGGACCAATTTGCCTCTGGCCCTGGTTCCTGTTCCTCCACGCGTTCCCGTCGTGCCATCGCCCTCGCCCGATTGATTGCCGGTTCCGGGGGCCGAGTCGCTCCCCGCATCGGCGAATTCGCTGCCTACGGGAACTCCGGCCGTTTGTCCCGATCCGCGCCCTGCGCCAGTGCCCCCGGACTGATCAACGCCACCGGAAAACCCCAGACCAGCGTCAGCATCAGTCGCGACGCCCTTCTGAGCGCCCTGAGCGAGTGATTGACGCGAAAAGGGATCCGTCAGCTTTGGCAGTTGAGGGATCCGCCCTGGTGTCCCGTTCGAACCTGTCGAATCGGTCCCGTTGGAATTTCCAAGCTGATTCCGGCGACCTCGACCCCGCTGGATCTCCACACCCGGATAGCCAGCGAGGCCGTTCGCGTTCTTGCCGGGGCCTCCAGCCTGGCCGATGGCAACAGCGTCTCCGCTACCGTCTCCTGTGCCAGAACCAGCTCCGGCTCCTGTACCAGTTCCGGTTCCAGAACCGGTCCCCGCACCTGCTGCGCCTCGCGGCCCTGTTCCGTTGCCTCCACGTCCACCTGGTCCGGCCAGATTCGTACCGCCCGCTCCTTGATTTTGAGCCTGACGTTCTGAGTCACTGTCGGTTCTGTCCGGCAGCAATTCATCCGCTCGCACTGGCGAACGAGTGATGGAGAAATTCTTCCCCATCCGAGTCGAATGTTTGGCGAATGGACTTTCTTTCTCAGCGGCCGCGGCGGCGACTTGCCCTTTTAACGAGCCAAATTCAATGGGATCTTCGCTGCGTCCCATCATTGCTGAATTCAAGCGCGGAGCACCAACACGGGATCCCTCGGCCAACGCTTCACCCCGATGGCGTAAAGAATCAGCGATGGCGCCTTGAATGATTGCTTTCGTCCGCGGATCGTTGGTTGGCAACTGCAGCGGAAAATCATCTTCAATCAATTCGTAGCCGAATTCCTCACCCATCTCGGTGAGCATCTTGCGTGCGACGTAGTACGAGATCGTGCCGCTCGGACGGACCAACAACAGGATATAGGGCCGCCGCGGCCGGCGTGGATCATCATTCTGCGCGGGATTTTTCTGCCAATGCTCGATAACGGCTTGAGTCGCCGAGAGCAAGGGATTTTGCGATTCAGTGAACCCTTTCAGGTCCTCTTCATCGAGCAAGATTCCATCCGGTTGAAATCGGATTCCAGCCGCGGTGCATTCCAGATAGATGGGGCGGCGTGTCGTTCCCGAGGCTCCATCATAGGGAATGAACGCGAACTTGCTGGCCTCATTCGCGTGGGCCTTGCGCAGTTCGGCCATTTCCTTTTGCGCCTCGGTGATCGCATCCGCCAATTCCTGATGTTGTTTTTCGATCTTGGCGCGCTCTTCGGCGTCTTGTTCCTTTTTGGTTTCGAGCTGCAGCTGGCGATCCTGCAGCTTCTTCAGATTGGTTTCCGTGCGTTGCAGACGGCCTTTCAGCTCGTTCAAAACCGACTTCGAGTCCCGCAATTTTTCACGCTGTGCTTCGCGTCGAGTTTCCAGTTCCGCCAGCATTCGCTGCCATTCCTGGACCCGTTCAGCTTGTCGCTGTTTCGCCTCTTCATTGAGACGGCGCCGAGCTTCCCGGGCCACACGGACAGCACGTCGTTCGGCTTCTTTCTGAGCCAATTCCTCAAGAGTCGGGCCCGTCGCGACCAATTGCGGTCCCACCGGAGGACTCTCGGACTCGACCGGTTTTATGGGTTCCGGTTCTGCCGGTACCTTTTCGGCAGGTTGCATCGCAGGTGGGTTGGAAGCCTCTTCAGCCGCAGCTTCTTCGGCTGCGGCACGAGCCACAGCGACCTGCCGCATCTTACGTGTGGTCACCAACAACAACAGAATCAGCGCACCCATCGCACAGACCAGCACGGCCAGGAAGGGGAACAGCGAAACGGAAGGTGATGAATTGGAACGACGCATGTGGCGGGTGACACAATCAATTCGCTCCTCGCACCGGCCCTAAAATACGAACAGGGCAGGAAGAGGGACGGGAATGAGGGGCTTCTGTGGACGTCTTATCTTAGGCTGTGAAATACAGGGAAAACGGATTAAATCCAGGACTTGTGTGTCTGACCCGACTCGCTTCCCCGCACCTCCGACGCGTCTCCCTGGAGGATCAGGACGAGGAAACAAGTAGGATTTGTTTTCAGACAATTTCTTTTTTCGGGACCAATGCCTGAGGGGAAAAAACGCACGGCGATTCTCCGATCAGGACGAACTTGATAGCGCGAGATTTTGACTTTGCGTTTGGGATTGAATAACGGAAGCGAGAGCTCAACAAGATTGGACGCACAAGCCAGCGGCTTATGCTACGTTAGGCTACGCGGCACGATTTCGGATCGTCAGCATATGCACGGCTGCCGTAAGTGAATGCAGGGCTTTCTCAAATGTCTCTACTGCGTGAATGGCGTCCAGATTGTCCGCCAGGGTCCGTTGCAACCGAGTCAACTCGGCTTCTTCGCCCATGATCTTCAACAACGTCTGCCCCTGTGAATGCAGCTCGCGGGCCTGCCCTGCACCCGAGTGTGTGGCTTCCTTCAATGTCGTCTGCCACTCCAGGACTTCATTACTGATGGACTGCATCAACCGCTCGGTCTGTTGCGCTTGTTCATCACGTGAAACGCGCAGCTCGTTCAATACATCTTCCCAGACTCCGCTCATCTTTTCCGCAGTTTCCGCATGTTGCAGGGACGATTGCTGCTGCATGTCGGTCGAGAATTTGATCAGGTTTTCGGAGAGGGACGAGAAGCCGCTGGAGAGTGACTCACGGGCCGCGCCTAACTCTTCATTGTGCCGATTGAGTGTCGCTTCCATTCCCGACTGCAAGGTCCGGCTGAACTCAGTCTGCTGTTTCTGCACGACTTGTTCCCAGCGCGTCCGCAATCCATCCAGTGACTGTTGCCACAGATCCGTTTGCCAGTTGATCAGCTTCTCCGTCTTCGCCATCAACAATTCGGCAGCATGCAGTTCGGCCATCTCAAACGGACTGGAAGTGACCGTCGCAGAACCCACGTGGAACAGGGGCGCGATATCCCGCATGCCCATGCTTTCCACTTTTCCCAGCACTTGCTGTTCACCCCGTTCGACAACAAACGACACAAACACCAGAATCATGGACAACGTCAAGGACAAGGCCGTCGTGTCGAATGCCACAGCCAGACCGCCGGTGACCTCGGACATCGACTGTTCCAACTGGTCCGGCGTGATGTTCGCGATGGCCATCGTGATGCCGATGACTGTCCCCAGAAAACCTAAAATCGGGATCGCCCAGATCAGCGTCCGCAGCAGAGCATAGCTGTCATGCAATCGCTCACCAGCGACGTCATGCAGATACTTCAGATGGTCTTCCAGCGTATCGCCGTTGTGCCGGGCGCCAAGGTATTCACAAACGTCGTCGTACCGCTGCGCAAGAACCGAACGCCGGACTCGCTTGGGCAGGTTATTGACGCCCCTCCGCAACATATCGAGCCGCAGTTCCCAGTTGGGTTCCGCATCGAGACCACGATTTCGGATCAAATTGTAACGCAGCGAGGCATTCTCCCGCGGCAGGCAAAGTGTTTTGAAAAACAGAATCGCCATGCCCATCGCGAACAGCCACGTGGTGGCGTACAGGATCCAGTGGGAACAAAAATAGCGTTGCATGATGGCGCGATCGATCGGCATCGCGGGAATCAATGCATAGAACGCTACCGTCGCCAATGTGCCCCAGATGATGGGAGATTTGAACAGTGCGGCAGCCCAGCCCTCTGCGGCATCAGGAGAACGCGGGGCCTGGAATTCGGGAGCAAAATCGCTACTCATGAAACATCCTTGTTTCGCAACCAACTCGTATTCGACTACCGACTTTTCGGTGTACTGTCACGCAAAGACAAAAACGTCATCGATCCACAGCGGTTTAAGCAAATTCCTATGAGGTCGCTCCGACCAAAACCAACTTCGCCGCAACACTGGGCAAACGGCATAACCTACGCAAACCTAACCGGGCAAAACCACCCCGATCATTCGGTAATATCGAACCCAGTTCCACCAAAGCTCCAATCGAAATTTTCGTCTGACGAATCTGTAAGGTCCTAAGTCAATTCATTTAAATCACAGCCAGACCGACCGTGACGGGAGCAACCCTGCAGGTGAGGTGCAAACCGCCGCAATCCATAACTCCTTGCCGCAACATGACGTTAAGCAATTCTCACAGAACCGCAGAACTTACTATTCACTCGACCTGAGGGAGATATCACGGATTGCCAAAAATGTAAACAGCGATATGTCCGTACGCGACGCATGGAAACCCAGCCCCGCAATGTGGTGCGAGCCAGAAGCGAAGCGACTGGCGAGGCGTCCCGTCAGCGACTTCGTATTCAATTCCACGACGCAAGAATAAGTCATGGCGGCGAGCTTGCGAGGAACTGATGTTCGACAGGGAATCGCCTGCACGACGCGTCATCAGTCGCTTCGCTTCTGACTCGCCTTTCGTGACACGGAGTGTCGTGCCACATTGCGAATTTGGACGATCTCGCTACAAGCGGGCTACTTTCGATCAGGACGTAATTGGACTTCGATTCGGATTGGTGTTTTCGTCCCGCCTTGCAATGTCGGGAATTCGCCTTGACGGGTGATCGAATGACGGCCATCTGGAAGCGGTGTGTAGATCGTGCCGACGGGATCCGCGTTATCGATATAAAACCGGTATTCACGCCGTTCCAGGTTCTCAAGGTGGAATTCGCCCTGGGCATCGGTTCGGGCGTTGATCCAGCCCAGATAGCCGGGTTGCTGATAGTCCTTTGGAGCCAATCGAATTTCCAATGCAGGGACTGGAAGTCCCGTTGCCACATCGACAACCACTCCCGCACCCGACAACCCCGATTTTAATTGAACCGAGACGTCGGTCTGGGACGGAACCAACTTGATGGAATGGCCGGGCCAAGTCTTCGCCGGTGCGATCTCCAATTGATGGCTGTTTCCACATTTCCAGTTGACGTGCTCGAATATCGCGATCCCTTCGGTATTCGTCACACCGCTCTTGCTGAAGCCACGAGACGTCCGACCTTCGGTGATCTCGTAACGAAACTGGATCCCAACATTGGATGCAGCCTTGTGGTTAACATCCACAAGACGAACAACCAGTTGCTTGCCCTCGGGAAATTGCATTTTCAAGGCCTGAATGGGCGTCTGCTCATCCAAAATCAGGGGCTCACTTAAGCAATTCTCGACCGAATCGTCCCGTTTCGAATTCACGAAGATGCGATACTTCCCACCCAGGGGCAATTGCTGAGTCAAAAACTTGCCTGGCACATCCTGCCTGGTTTCGACATCCAGGAAGACCTCATCTCCCATGCCCGGCGGCTTTTCCACGATGATGATACTGACATTAAACTCTTCGCAAGGCGTTCCATCGTGATTTGCGACCTGGCCTTGAATCGCA
>JAQGHT010000294.1 GCA_028291565.1 Planctomycetaceae bacterium
GGACGGTGACCGTCACATGCCGCTTGCAAGGGCCGGTCTTTTCGACTTTGACACCTAATGACAGCTTGTAGCCAGGCGTTTCTTCGACTGCAACAGCGGCTGTTTCGGCGGATTCAGTTTCGGGTGAGTTGCTCATGCTGCATTCTTCCAACGAGAATCGGGAATGATTGGGATTCGCCGATCGTTAAATAACAACACCGTTAAATAACCACCAGTAGAAATAACAACACAAGGCGGCCATAGGCAGGTATGACCAACCCTGGACGCCTCGTTAAACTGGCGAGTGTAAATCGAATCCCAAGATTCAATTCTTTATTATATACCGTTCAGGGACGAATTTGAAAGGTAGCCCGATGCGTCAACGAGGGCAATGGGGCCCGACCTCACTGACACTTCGGGTTACGTAACTGAAATCGATCATCTCAGTGATTGATGATCTTCAATTCGAACCGTGCAAAGTAAAAGAGCGGGTGATGGGGATCGAACCCACGACAACCACGTTGGCAACGTGGTACTCTACCACTGAGTTACACCCGCTTAAGTTTGTTCGAATGACGCGAGAACAATATCGCACAAAGATCCAGAAATCAAGCCCCAAACTGAGTGTTTCTCGCGTTGGGTGCAGTGGTTTTCGGTCGATGGTTCCCTGTAACTTGAATTGTTGGGCGTATTCTAGTCGTTCGCTTTTGCTTTGCAAGTTACGGCAAGGGTGAATCTGTGAAAAAAAATTGTAACAACAGTCACAAAACGGACCTGGATCATCTGACTGCGGAACTGAAAAACTCCAAGGGGCGACAACCCGTAAATCCCATATATGCTACCGAGTTTGAGTTTGGGGTCATGGCTGAGGGGTGAGCCCATTCGCTTTGTGTGTTTGTTTTTGTATTTGGATTGTTGAGGATTCAAGCGTTTCAGGATATTCCTCCAACGAAGTACAACTTCGGCTACGACGCACGTGCAACATCAATTCGCTTTAGTCGCAAACGAAACGTCCTTGCCGTCTGGTGCATGACATGCCAATCGCGTCCCCGGAAATCGTCCCGATTAAAATCGCGTTCTGTATCACAGATTTGAACCCGGGCGGCGCCGAAAGGGCGTTGGTGCAACTGGTTACCCGGCTTGATCGCCTGAAATGGGAACCGCGAGTTTATTGCCTGGCGGGGCCAGGTCAGCTCGTGGACGTTTTGGAAGACGCCGGAATCCCTACCATTTGCCTGGGAGCACGCCGCTGGTGGCACGCAGGTGTCGTCTGGAAGCTTTTTTGGGAGTTACGAAAGTTTCAGCCGCAGCTGATTCAAACGTTTCTGTTTCATGCCAATCTCGTGGGGCGAATTGCGGCCTGGATGGCCAGTGTGCCGCATCGAATCTCTGGGATTCGGGTGGCGGAACGGCGGCGCAAAATCTACTTGTGGCTGGATCGCTGGACGGAATCGCTCGTGGAAAAGCACGTTTGCGTCAGTCAATCTGTGGCCGAGTTCTCCCGGGGTTCAGGCCGATTGTCGCGACAGAAAATCATCGTGATTCCGAACGGAGTGGATGCGGAGCTCTTTCGTGCTGCGACTCCGTTGGATCTGTGTTCCCTGGGGTTGGCCGGGGATTTCGACACTTGGCTGACCGTTGGTCGGCTGGACCCCCAGAAGGGACCCTATGATCTCTTCGAGTCTGTTCGTAAATTGAGTCCTGCACATCCCCGATTGCGGTTGCTCTGGGCCGGGGAAGGTCCGCTGCGCGAGTCACTTCAGGCGTGGATTGATACGCACCAGTTGCAAGACGTCATTCGTCTGATCGGCTGGCGTGATGACGTGCCGCGACTCTTGAGGTCAGTTCAAGGGTTTGTTCTCGCCTCTCGATGGGAGGGCATGCCCAATGCGGTATTAGAAGCACTGGCTGCGGGGTTGCCGGTCGTTTCGACCCGTGTCGAAGGGGTCGAAGAGATCGTTCAGCATGAAACAACCGGTTGGCTGGCTCCCGTCTGCGACAGCAGCGAATTTGCCAGGATCTGGGGCCAGGTGTTAGATGCCCCGGCTTTGAGAGGGTGTGTTGCCGCGGCTGGACAGCGACTCGTGATGCAAAACTTCTCGTGGGATGAAATGGTCCGACGCTATGTGGCACTTTATGAGCAATTGCTCGGAACGGCGGCGATGCGAGGTGGCATTCGAAGTTAAGCCTGGCAGATTTTCAATCTGCCCATTTCGAGGGCACGGACAGGTTGAAAGCCTGTTCTACTTGGATTGCTGCTAAAATTTGGCGAGATCGACTTCCCGGTGACTATCGAAGCGGGGAAATGACGGCGCAAAAAAGCCGGCCTGGTGACAAGCACAAAGCCGGCCGAATTTCGTCACTCGAGTTTGAGTGACTGCATCGCTTGTCCGCGAAGTTTGTAGCCTGACTCTTCGAATCTGGCGTTTTTTCGTGGGATACCCGACTCAGAGAGTCCGGCTACGGCGAACAGCCACTTTGAGGACGCCACTTAGAGTGCTCGCACGCTGACTGCTCGCGGGCCCTTTTGGCTGATTTCCGTTTCGTACTCGACGGGTTGACCTTCGGTCAGCTCCTCGAACCGGACTCCTTCCACGGACGACAAATGAAAGAAAATATCGCCCTTGTCACCTGAAATAAATCCAAACCCTTTGTCTGCGACCAACTTCTTGATGTTTCCCTGCGGCATGTCCGACAATTCCTCGTACAAAATTGAAAACCAACACACGACTGTTCGGTGGATCACAAAGTGGGATTGGCCTTCCACCGGGCAGCAACGCTACGGGCGGCGACGCAGAGCTCTTTTCATTTCCGCCGTCCGTGACTGGTTCGTGCCACCAGCTAGAATGACGATGCCGAAACGAAACCTCACCAAGGGCAGTTATTCGCGCGACGCGCCCGCATGGGGAGACAATTTAGCACGGATTCGCTGTTGACGGAATAGATAAGGGTTTCGTCATTTGTCATTTGCACTGGGAAAAAAATGTTTGACCGACAGGAACTCGCAGCACTTGCGCAGACAATTCAAATTCAGTCACCGCGAGCACGAAAAGAGCAGGACTTCACGCTGGCCGTGATATTTGCTGCCCAGGTTGTGGTTTGTGCCGCTCTATTGCATTTCGGCTATCACCTGGCTGGAGCATCAGGCGTCTACTGGGCAATCATTTCCGCGATTCTGGTCTTGCAGCCCGGGTTGTCTCAGTCACTGAATGCCTCGGTGATTCGTATTGCCGCCAATTTGATCGGTGCGATGATAGGATTGCTGGTGGGCTATTCATTGGGGACTGATGGCTGGCATGTGGTGCTCGCCATGGTAGCGGTGATTTTCATCTGCGAGCCATTGCGCCTGGACTTCGGCCTGCGGACTGCGTGCGTGTCCGCGATCATTGTGATGACGGCCCATGGAAGCGAGAGTGTGTTGACAAACAGTGTTGACCGGTTTATCGCGGTCGTCGTTGGCTGTGGACTGGCTTTAGTTGTTCAACTTCTGGCCGATCGAGTTCGCCGAAGGCTCGGTTGGCATAAATTGCTCGCACCGCCAACTTCGGCAGCCGCGGCCTTGCCTGTGTCGCCAGTGGTCGTGAATTCGAGTGTCGCGAAATTGTCAGCGACTCGGACTGAAGAATAGAAATGGGAAGGCAATCAGCGAAACTATGGGAATTTCATTTGAACTCTTGGTGATTGCGGATCATCCCGACCTGGGTCAGGTGCGGAGCATTGCGGCGCAGTTTGGTGGTCACGTCACTGCGGTTTCGCCTGCGGATTGGAGCGCGCGGATAAATGAGA
>JAQGHT010000252.1 GCA_028291565.1 Planctomycetaceae bacterium
AGGTCAGCGCCTCAGGGACATTAAAGATCTCCCCACGACTCCTACGAACAATTAGCATGAGGATCCGTGATCGAACCCGCTAGTCAAACGTTGTTTCAACGCTGCGAATTGATCATACGAGGGACGAAAGATCCGCGGTGTTCTCCGTAAATTGTTCGACATTGATTCCCAATTCATTTTCTGTCGTCCCCAAGGGACTTTCCAATTGATTGAACTCGATAAGCCCACCGTTAAAAACGGTGGGCTATTATCGTTCGTCCCTGGCGGGACTGAGGGAATTGGCCTCGAAATAGCACAACTTCAAAAGCTCATCCGGAGCCCATTCACTATTGCAGTCGCAAGGAACGACTAAAACGCGTTTTGCATTTGGTTCCAGGTCCGAATGTGCTATCATAAACGGGCATTTATTTGACTTCCGAGTCAGTTGGGTCCCCAATGCCTACGTCGCATTTCAAACTTCGAATTGCCTGCTTTTCGCTCGGTTGGAGCGTATTGGCGTTCGCGATCCCCACGCTAGCGGCCGATGAAGGGCTCGATTTCTTCGAGAAAAAAATCCGCCCGGTTTTGATCGAGCGGTGTTACAAATGTCATTCGGCCGCTAGTCAAAAACCCAAGGGCGGTCTACGGTTGGATCGAAAATCGAGTCTTCTGGATGGCGGAGATTCAGGACCAGCAGTCGCACCGGGAAAACCGGAAGAAAGTCTGTTGTTCCAGGCGATCAGCTGGTCGGACGGTATTTCAGTGATGCCTCCGGACAGCAAACTGCCCGACCGTGTTATTGCCGATTTTCGGGAATGGATCGTTCGCGGCGCTCCGTTCCCAGCTGATTCGGCTCCCGTGGCCGCGAAGCAACTGCCGGTCGATATTGAGAGTGGTCGCTAATTCTGGTCGTTTCAGCCAGCTCAGCCTTTAATTGCACCAAAGGTCTCTGCAGCCAACTGGCCCTTACGAAAGCTGGACTATTTCGTGCTTGCGGAACTCGAACGAAATCAGATGCGGCCAGCGACTCCAGCAGACCGGCGGACCCTCATTCGCCGACTCGCGCTTGATCTGACAGGTGTGCCACCGACATTCGCTGAAACGGAAGCTTTTATCGCTGATCCCGCTGCTGATGCGTACGGACTGTTGGTCGAACGGTTCCTCGCATCGCCGCAATATGGAGAACGCTGGGCTCGGCATTGGTTGGATGTCGCGCGCTATGCCGAAGATCATCCCACGTCGGAATCGACCTGCAAGCCGCCGCGCTTCGCATACCGCTATCGAGACTGGGTGATCCGAGCGCTGAATGAAGACTTGCCTTACAACGAATTTGTTCGGCGTCAGCTGGCAGCGGACCTGCTCGATCTGCCCCCTTCGGAAATCGCGGCACTTGGTTTCCTGGGCCTGTCGCCGGTCTATCACAAGGAGCCCAAACTCTCTGCCGAGGTCATTGCAGTCATCGTGGCTGACGAATGGGACGAGCGACTCGATACAGTCACTCGCAGTTTTCTGGGGCTGACTGTCGCCTGTGCCCGCTGTCATGATCACAAATTCGATCCGATTAAGGCCGACGATTACTATGCACTCGCCGGAGTCATCGCCAGCACCCAACTCGTGGAAGCACCACTCGCCAAATCCAGCCCCGAAGTTGCCGCCGCATTAAATGAAGTTCAGCGGGAAATTGTGGACGTCGAATTGCGTGTGGACTATGCGAAGAAGAATCGCAAGACGGCTCAGGGGGACCTGTTGGACCTGACGACATTCGACGAAGAAGTGACGCTTTGGGAAGACCGGTTGAAGGTGCTCAAAAGCACTCCCTTGTTTCACGGACCGATCGCGAACGGCGTGCGCGATGCCGGCCTGTGGCTCAATGGCGTTGATCCGGCCTGGACGCTGCTCGATTATCAGGCCGGTCGATCGCGAGATTTGCCCGTCTACATTCGCGGCAATCCGGCAAATCCAGGCCAGATCGTGCCACGTCGTTTCTTAGAAGTCTTAGCGTCACAGGGCAGTCAGCCATTCCAGCAGGGCAGCGGTCGACGGGAATTGGCCGACGCCATGGTGCGCGATGCCGCCTCGCTGACCGCGCGAGTGATCGTGAATCGAGTCTGGGGCTGGCATTTTGATCGACCGCTCGTCACCACACCGAGCAATTTCGGTCGGTTAGGAGATCTTCCCTCACATCCCGAGCTACTGAACGATCTGGCGGCTCGATTCATCGCCTCCGGCTGGTCAATCAAGTGGCTGCATCGCGAAATTGTACTGTCAGCGACTTGGCGTCAGTCGAGTCACTCACTGGAAAACAATACCGATCGTGATCCTGACAACCGGCTATTATGGCGAATGAATCGCCGACGCCTGGAAGCCGAAGCTTGGCGTGACGCCGTTCTCGCCATCAGCACTGAACTGGACGCGACAATGCAGGGGCCCTCCGTGAGCCTGGATGATGCCAAGTCTCGGCGGCGAACCGTCTACGGGATCGTCAGCCGCCAGAAACCAGCGGATCTGCTGCGGCTGTTTGATTTTCCCGATGCGAAACGTCATGCCGAAAACCGACTGCCAACCACGACACCACTGCAGCATTTGTATTTTCTGAACAGTCCGTTCCTGCAGCAGCAAGCGGAGACAGTTGCTCAGGTCGCATTGCGCGAATCCTCGGAGGATCAGGAAGCCATTGTTCGTGGCCTGTTCCAACGAATTCTGCTGCGAAATCCAACACCCGATGAAATGGCCGACGCCCTTGCATTGGTAAGAATTGAAAAGAACGAAGTCCCTCGCGAAAACTGGTCGTTCCTGGCTCACTCGTTGCTGGCCACGAGTGAGTTTTTGTTTGTCGAGTAAAGAGGATGTTTGCTTCGCATTGAAATCTCCTTTCAGAGCAGTCGGTTCCCGAAATCAGCGAAAAACACAATGCATCCACAAGATCAATATCTCGGACACCCGAACGCCAGCCTGTCACGCAGGCAGATGCTGGGATCGTTGGGAGCGGGATTCGGGACACTCGCGTTGGCCGATCTATTGCGTGCGGAAGAGGCAAACGCCGCTGCAGGCCACGCGACGCATCATACGCCCAAAGCGAAGCATGTCATCTTTTTGTTCATGTCAGGCGGGCCCTCGCACATTGACCTGTTCGATTCCAAGCCGAGCCTCAAGCAATACGCCGGGCAGCGACCGGCGGCGGCCGACCTGCGAACGGAACGGGTCACAAAAGGATTGCTGCCGTCACCTTTTGAGTTTCACGCGGGTGGCCAGAGTGGATTGCTGATCAGCGACCTGTTGCCGCGAATCCGGGATTGTGCCGATGACTTGTGCATCGTGAAATCGATGGTCGGAGGCAATCCGAATCACGCACCGGCGGCCAACCATCTGTTATCAGGGCGGATCGATCAGATTCATCCTTCGTTAGGCGCTTGGGTTTCGTATGGGCTGGGAACAGCAAACCGCAATCTTCCCAGTTTCGTCTCATTGAGTGACGGCGGCACAGCGTCGCGTTACGTGCGCAATGGGTATCTGCCGGGTGAATATCAGGGAACTCCAATCAATACCGCCGAGAAGGATCCAGAGAAGATGGTCCGCTACTTGCGGAATGGGACTCTGGACCGAATTCAGCAGGAGCGGCAACTGGAATTCATCGTGCGGCAAAACCGCCGTCAGTTGGCGGCAGTGGGAACTGATCCCGCCCTTGAGGCCCGGATCCAGGCGATGGAAACGGCCTTTCGAATGCAATTTGCGGCAGGCGAAGTGTTTGATGTCCGGAACGAAACGCAGGCGACTCAGGACGAATATGGGAATAATTCCTTCGCCCGCAGCTGCCTGATTTCCCGGCGTCTCGTGGAACGGGGCGTACGGTACGTCCATGTGGAACTCGGTGGCTGGGACCATCACGATAACATCGACAAATCAATCGCCAGTCTCAGCCGGCAGATCGATCAGCCGATCGCGGCTCTGTTACAAGACCTGAAACGCCGCGGATTGCTGGCGGAAACGCTCGTCGTGTGGGGCGGCGAATTCGGTCGCACTCCCGTTTCAGAAAGCGGCAACGGTCGCGACCACAATCATTACGGTTTTACGATGTGGCTGGCCGGTGGAGGCACCAAAGGCGGCCTGACATACGGAGCGACCGACGAATTCGGCTTCCGCGCCGTCGAGAACCGCGTCAGCGTTCACGATCTGCATGCCACAATGCTGCATCTGCTGGGCTTCGATCACGAACGGCTGACGTATCGCTATTCGGGTCGTGATTTCCGGCTCACTGACATCCACGGCCAGGTTGTTCGAGAATTGTTGGCATGAAATGTGGCACGACACTCCGTGTCGTGAACGAGCGAACGCATGATCAGATGCAAGTCTGCGATTTTTTTGCCGGGGTTTCGTCGTATCTGAATTCGTGCGAATTTGATAACGTTTTACGGCGTGCGATTTTTTATGAATTTAACTTCAGAAAATTGCTATCATTGTTGAATGGCATCTTATTGGTAACTGTCCGCCGAGCAGTAATGCAGACCGTTATACGCACTCTCGATTTCTGCATCTTTGCAGACTGAGAAACCGCAAGTTGTTCGACGGGAGATTTCCACATGCAATACGCGGCTGTCATCACGTTTCTGGCATGTTCCATTTCAGATGCTCCCAAAGTCGTTGATACACAGCCGACTGCCGCAGACTTTATTTCAGTTGAAGCACAGGATAGTTTCAAATCCGTCAAAGTCCCCCAGTATTGGGGGACCGAGGAGAATAGTTGGCATGTCGCATTTCGCTTGTCAACAAAAAAGCAGTCGTTTGTTGTTGACGGCGGCTACGGCGAAGTTGTTCCACTCGCGATGACAGTCTTCACGAGCGATCCTGCTTGGCAACGCTGGTCGAATTGGAAGAGCTTACGTATCCTCCTGACCGTCCAGGCTGCTGGAATGCCAGACTTCGAACGCACTGCAAGCGCATGGTCTAGCGGTTTTCAAGGAAACAAATTTGGGTCATGCTGGGAAGTTCCAAACGGCCTTCCGATCGAGGAACTGCGTCAGTTTTGGGGACGTGTTCCAGAAACCATTCTGGTCAAGGCAACACTTTCGGACGAGCAACTTCCCCCGGCTGCGAGCGCGACGGTTCCGATTGAATTGGTCCCCGTTTCTCGACAAGCGGCATCGTGGTACCGCAAGCTCCAATCACTCAGAAAAGGGCAGTCCAAGCAGGAAATCATCAAGCTTCTTGGAACACCGTCATCAACTCGGCCAATAACAAAGGGAAATGTGAACTACATCCAGGCATTGATTTATCCCAATCCCGATGCGCCAGTTCATTTACCGGCATCGAAGAGAAACACCGAAATTCACTTCGATTCAGACGGGGAATTCGTGCGTTACTTTCACACATCCCTGGGATGCTGATTTGCATCTATAAAGGTAGACGCAGCGCGTAGAGAGAAGGTCGAATTCCCAATCCGAATTCGACGGAAGGTACATAAAATAATGCGTCGGTCCTGCTTGATGGATCGAATGCGTGCATTTCGAACTTACGACCAGGACGCAGGGCATCAGACATGCTAAAAATCCTCGGAAACGCGAAAACTCTGTGCGACGGCGTAACGCGGCGCGAATTGATGCAGGTTGGCGGCTTGTCGCTCTTCGGCGGGATGAACCTGCCTCGATTGCTGCATGCCGCTGAACAGTCTCGATCGCGTCCCAACGGGCCGGCGAAATCGGTGATTCTGTTCAACTTGCTGGGTGGTCCCAGCCAGATGGACATGTTCGATTTGAAGCCCGCTGCTGCAGCCGAGATTCGGGGCGAATTCTCGCCGATCAGCACGTCAGTTCCAGGCCTGCAGGTCTGTGAGCACTTGCCAAACGTCGCCAAGATCATGCACAAAGTGGCGCTGATCCGCACGGTGACCCACAACTACAATGCCCACAATCCGCTACCTGTCATGACCGGTTGGGCCGGAGGTAATCCCGCCGCACTCACTCCCGATCCGAAGGATCCGCCCGATATCGGCGCCATTTGCCAATACCTGGGTCTGGGACCAAAAGACTTGCCTGGAGCCGTCTGTCTGCCGTGTTATCCCGGGTGGGGCGAAAGCAGCATGTATCCTGGAATCCGCCGGCCTGGCCCCTATGGCGGTTTCCTCGGCAGCCAGTACGATCCGCTTTTCGCGCTGTGCAATCCGACGTTCGATAAAAAGCCCGAGCGACAATATTACGGCACGGTCAAGCCCCTGGGTGAACCAACGATGCCCGGCTGCGATGGTCTGCCCAGTATGACCGTGAAACGCCTGGACAATCGGCATTCATTGCTGACGCAACTTGACAGCGAATTCCACCGTGTGAATACTTCAAAGGCAGTCGGGCGGCTCGACAAATTCCAGGAACGGGCATTCTCGCTGCTCTGTTCGAGCAACACGCGCGACGCGTTTGATGTCTCGCGGGAACCGACGGAACTGCGGGATCAGTACGGTCGCAACTTATTCGGCTCGAGCATGCTCATCGCCCGGCGTCTGGTGGAACGGGGAGTGCCATTCATCAGCGTCCACGCCGAGAACTTTTTACCAAATGGATCGTTCACGTACGACATGCACGAAAACAATTTCAACATGTTGAAGGGCTTCAATCTCCCGGTCCTCGACCTGTGCCTTCCGGCCCTGGTCAACGATCTGGAGCACCGCGGGTTGCTCGATTCAACACTGATTTTCGTGATGGGCGAAATGGGCCGCAGCCCGAAAATCAACGCTCAGGCCGGCCGTGATCATTGGCCGCAGTGCACGTTCTGCCTGATGGCCGGCGGCGGAATCAAGGGGGGAGCCGTGTATGGCTCAACCGACGCCATCGCCGCCTATCCTGCGAGTTGCCCGGTCTCTCCCGGCGACATCGTCGCCACGATCTACCAGCAACTCGGGGTCGACCCGCATCTGATGGTCCCGGACATGACCGGTCGCCCGCTGCCAATCGCCCATGGTGGTGAACCGATTTGGGATATTATTGGTTGAACATCATTCTCGTTGCTCAGCAGTCTCAACGATTCTGCAGGACTTCCAGCCGCTGCCGGGCCTGCATCGCATCGGGAGCGCGCTCCAGACAGTCCTGATAGTGCTTGATTGCTTCGTTGGGCCGGCCAAGTTTCTCCTGGGCCATTCCGAGATTGTAGTGATTCTGCTACATGTCGGGATTCACTCGAATTGCCAGCTGCAGCGCCGCGACCGCGGCGGCATAGTCCCCTTGCATCAGCAGGGTCGCCCCCAGCATCGACTGGATCCGCTCAGCACCCGGATCGAGCTGCATCGCACGTCTCAGACTCTTCACCGCCTCGGGAAGCTTTTTCTGTTTCAACAGACATCGTCCCAGTTCGCCGTGGGCCGCGAAATAGTCATCATCGGCGGCCAAAACCTCGCGCAGGACGGGCTCTGCGAGGTCGTAGCGTCCCGCCTCCATCATCGCGACCGCATCGTTCAGCTTGTAGTAGAAGGGGA
>JAQGHT010000269.1 GCA_028291565.1 Planctomycetaceae bacterium
GACAGGAATCGAACCTGCACGGGTCTCCCCACCAGATCCTAAGTCTGGCGCGTCTGCCAATTCCGCCACACTCGCGATTTTTTGGACTTCGAAATGGACTTGCGAAGCGCTGCCCAGTTTGGCTGAGAATTGGTTCGTTGTCAATCATTGCCGCAAAGTTCCCCAATACTATGACAAATCTCTTTCGATCCCGGTTCGCCCCACTCTTCGGACGTCTACACTGCGAACGCTTTGAGCGGTGGATTACACCGCGTTGGCGGAGTCTGCTTGTGCCGGTTGTATTGATGCTTTTTATCTGCACTGGCGGAACCGAAAACGACTGTCGGGCAGACGATGAGTTTAACACAGCTTTGCGAAAATTGAATAGCGTGGTGACTCCAGCCGATCAGCGAACCGTGATGGCCAACCAGGTGCAGACCGGGCAGCGACAGCGCTTACGGGAGGCGAATGTCAGTAGCTCTAGAGATTGGCAGGCCGTACGCGGGCTGGACGATTGGAAAAAATTACGGGGGCCGGCACTCGCGGCACTGCGAAAATCGTTGAGCCTCACTCCGTGGCCGCGGGACTCGGCGGCCGGTCCCGTGCACGTCGAAACTGCGGGACAGATTACCGGCGAAGGATTCGTGGTCGAAAAGATCGTCTTCGAAAGCCACCCGGCGGGTTGGGTCAGCGCCAACTTGTATCGGCCTCAAACGCCTGGCAATTCGATGCCGGGGATTGTCATTTCGCATGCCCATCATACGTCCAAAGAGCATGGCGAATTGCAGGATATGGGGATGACTTGGGCGCGCGCAGGCTGTCTGGTGCTGATCCCCGATCACCTGGGTCACGGCGAACGCCGGCAGCATCCGTTTGCCTCGGCAGCGGACTTTGAGAAGAAATACCGGGTCGGGCCGGCGGACTACTATTTCCGTTATGACGCAGCCATGCAACTCGATCTGATTGGCGAAAGCCTGATCGGCTGTATGGTCCGCGATTTGTCTCGGGGTGTTGATGTGCTGCTGGCTCAGCAGGGGATTGATCCGGGTAAGATCATTCTGTTGGGCGCTGTTGCCGGAGGTGGCGATCCGGCGGCCGTGGCGGGGGCCTTGGATCAACGCTTTGCGGCAGTGGTGCCGTTCAACTTTGGCGGGCCGCAGCCGGAAACGAAGTATCCACTGCCTGATAACACGGAAGCGTCATTTGACTATGCGGGAAGCGGCGGTTGGGAGTCGACTCGGAACCTGCGTGCTTCGGCTGCGGAAGGTTTCCTGCCCTGGGTGATTGTGGGCTCGATTGCTCCGCGGCGGTTGGTCTATGGACATGAATTTCGTTGGGACCAGGAGCGGGATCCCGTCTGGAAACGCTTGCAGACGATCTATGGCTTATTTGATGCCTCTTCATCCCTGGCATATACACATGGGCATGGAGAACTGAAAGGCCAGCCGCCGGAAGCTTCGCACTGCACGCACATTGGAAAGCCTCACCGGGTGCGAATCCATCAGGCATTCGACAAGTGGTTTGGAATCAAGGTTTCGTCCGAGACCGAATACAGTCATCGCATTCCCGCGGAGCAGTTGCGTTGCTGGACACCGAACCTGAAACAGAAATTGCGGCCGCAAACGCTAGCGGCAAGCGTCTCGAAGATCGCAAAGGAGCAAATTTTGAAGGTCCGCAACAGCCAGGAAAATTCCCCACCGCACTGCCGTCGCATCGGATTACGGATGCAATGGCAACAGGTGCTCGGGGAAACTTTGTTCGAACAGGCACAGGTGAACGTCGTTCGCACTCAGGAACTGGGTAGCACCACGGTCACCTCTGTGCTACTGACGACTGCGACCCGATATCAGATCCCATGCCTGCTCTTCGTGCCGGAACTGATCAAGGAATCTCAGCCTGTTGTGCTGGGGATTTGTTCGCAAGGCAAAGACCGATTGCTGGTGGAATCTTCGGACAAGATCGCGGCATTCTTGAGACAGGGATCGGTCGTGTGCCTATGCGATCCGCGAGGTATCGGAGAATCCGGATTTGGCTCGGACCACGGACGACGTAGCGACGCGACGGCAATTGCATCAACAGAATTAATGCTGGGAGGCACGCTGTTGGGCAGCCAACTGGGCGACGTGCGAACGACGCTGGCCTGGTTGCGATCACGACCCGAGTTGAAAGGCCGGGAATTTCATCTGTGGGGCGAATCGTTCACTCCACCCAATCCGGCAACAGCCCAATTCCGCCAGCCTCGCGATAACGACCAGGCATTGCCGGCGCCGTCCGAGCCACAAGCGGCATTGTTGGCCCTCTTGACCGGATTGTTCGAGCAGGATGTGGTGTCGATCGAAGCGAGCGGCGGAATTGCCAGCTGGGACATGTTACTGGACGGATATCTGGTGTTAATGGCCTACGATGCGATGGTACCGGGAGTCCTGAAAACCGGCGATATCTCGGACTTGGTGCTCGCCCAGCGGCCGGAAACAAAGATCAGGCTGGTTCGATCAGTAGACGGCCTGAATCGCACAGTTTCGACCGACAAGATGCGAGAGTTGCATGCCGAACGCGTGAAAATGGAAAGTATTACGTTTGATTAAAAGGGTTTCGAACGCTCCGTTGAAGTTGCATCAATTCTCCGTGCAGAAGGCGCTGGATCGAAATCTCAGGCGGATTGACTTGAGGTGTGCCCATTGGGCGATAGTTCTTTGTCAGCGGCTTAATGCTAAAAACCTGCAAACAACTGGTACGTTCGAAGAGTTTGCCTGAACGGCAAACGTCTTCGACTGCGAGTCTCGGAGAGACATCGCCTACAGAGAAATCAGATTGTTTGGCAGCTTCCAAGGTGCTGTAACGAAATACGCTGATCATTTTCGAGACGACGGTACATGCGGTAAAGCCAACAAATTGAATCCATTTCAAATGCGCTTTCACTCGCGATCACGCGTAACACCGGAAAACCGAGGAAGCTGGAACACTA
>JAQGHT010000271.1 GCA_028291565.1 Planctomycetaceae bacterium
ATCGGCGGCATCCGCACAGTGAAGTTCCAAATTACAAACATTTCAGCAACGAACACGAATCTCGCGACTAGGCAAATCCAAGTTAAGCGCTGACGGGAACGCCTGGCGGAATTCTTCGAATTCGGTAACACTTTTAGCCGTCTGAAGTTGATCTTGGTGTAATTGGTTGGGTTTTGTACGAATTTGGCGTTGTTGTTTCAGCAAGGACGCCATGACTTCGACTCCCGAAAAAACGTTTACGGTTGGTCCGTCGATGACGGAGCAGCAAGCACGCGAGATCTTCGCAAAAGGCGAAAAGGCCGTCGTGTTCGCGTTGCTTCAGCTGGCTCAACAGCTCGCGGCGCAAGCTGCGAAGGCCGCCGCTACGGGGCACGATACTCCGTCCACGCCTTCGGGAATGAAGCCGCCCTATACAAAGCCCAGCGTGCCAACGCGCGGAAAGAAACGACCAGGTCGCAAGGTTGGACATCTGGGGAGTCGGCGTTCCGTGCCGGAGCGAAGAGAAGAAGACAAGTCACGCATAGTAAAGTCCGACCAAGTCAGATCTGACCGGCTGATATTTCTGTCGTATTCCGGCCCAATAGAGCATCAAGGCATAGATGTTCAATGCAAATTGCGGTCAAGCGTGACCTGAATCCGCTGCGTAGATCGCGCTCGCGCGGCTCTCGAAACAGGCGTGAGTGAGAACGCGCGCTTGAACGATGTTTGTGGAACGGCGGGCATTGCCCATGGGCCGAATTCAGCCGGCGTTGGGAGCGGTGAGTTGAGATTCCCGTCCCGAGATATTCTTCAGATATTTGGTCCCGCGCTGGCTGGCGACTTCATTCAGTCGGGCTGTGCCCATTCCAACCGGATACGCTCATGACAATGTTATGCGTGTCTTGTTGTTTTCATGTCTTGTTGTTTTCACCAAAAATCGTACAAATTGAACGATCGCCCCGAACTGTCGGCTCTCCGGCACATCCACGATTTGATGGAAGAGCAAATCAAGAAACCGCAACGCTGGGGCGATCTGAAGCCTGTGCGAACGAATAGAGAAGAACTCTTGTGGCCGCGCGAAGAATATGCGGCCATCCCATGTCCGCCGCGACAAGCGGTTTTGAATCTCGCGATCGAAGGTCTCTTTTTTGGCCCGCCTCGAGTATTATCACGATTTTGCGATTCCCATGACGATCAATTCACCGGCGCGACCGAGACCCCGACTGCTCTTAATTGCTTTGGCTTACCTGGGATTCGTCAGTCTCGGCTTGCCGGATGCGGTCATTGGTGTCGCGTGGCCGACGGTACGCGATACCTTTTCCCTGTCTCAAAGTGCCATTGGAATGATCTTCGTGGCCTCGGGGATCGGTTATTGTTTCAGCAGTATTCTGGCGGGAAAGTTGACCGAGGATCTCGGGATTGGCTTATTGCTGGCCGGAAGTACCGGACTGGTTGCGACGGCCCTGTTCGGGTTTGCCTGCTCTCCCTGGTGGTTTTTGTTTGTGGCGTTTGCGGTATTCCATGGCTTGGGATCGGGCGCGATTGATTCGGGGTTGAATGGATATGCCGCCCATTACATGTCCGCCCAGCACATGAACTGGCTGCACGCCTGCTATTGTCTCGGAGCGATGCTGGGGCCACTGTTGATGACGGCGGTGCTGACCAGCGGCAGATCGTACAGTGCGGGATACTTGACCGTCGGAACGGTCATGCTGCTGCTGTCCCTCATGTTCCTGGCCACACGCCCGCAGTGGGGCACGGCGTCAGCAACCGCGGCATCGACCGAGTTACGAATCTCCGCAATTCGAGCGATCCGGAATCCCACGGTTCTGCTGCAGGTCATTCTCTTCTTTTGCTATACCGGACTGGAAGCAACATTCAGTCAATGGACATTTACGGTCCTGACTGAATCGCGTGGCATGACTCCTGGACCTGCAGGAATTTCGGTCGGCGTTTTCTGGGCCAGCATCGGCACAGGCAGGATCATCTTCGGGTTGATTGCCGATCAGGTCGGGATTGATCGACTGCTGCGGTTCAGCATCTTAGGAGTCATCGTCGGCGCACTACTGTTTGCGGCTCCATGGGGGGCGGAAGCCGCCTTCATGGGATTGATCCTGGCCGGATTCGGCCTGGCTCCGGTTTTTCCATGTCTGATGACGCGGACGCCGCAACGTCTGGGCGGAGCGTTGTCGGCGCATGCCGTCGGATTTCAGATGGGTGCCGCCATGATCGGAGTCGCAGTGATTCCGGGAACACTGGGTTTGATCTCAACACGATACGGCCTGCACGCGGTCCCGATCGGCACGATTGTGCTCTCAGTCGCCTTGTGGTTGCTGCACGAGTTCCTGACACGGCAGCCAAATCAAGGGGGCACCCCGCCATCTGAACAAGCGGCCGCGGCGATACATTAATTGACACTCGGTGAATCCATCTCGTATTGCGCTTGTTTCCGCAGACAGATGTGGTCGAGGACAACTGGTCAGGCGTCATTGACGGTAGGTTTGGTGAAGTTATGCTTGCCTGATGCCCAGAAATAAACGAATCTGTCCTGCGGGTGATGTGTTTCATGTGCTCAATCGAGCTATGGCTCGGTTGACATTCTTTGAGAATCCTGGTGACGATACCGCATTCATGAAAGTCTTGAATGAGATTTGGGAAGCGATTCCGCTTCCCATTCTGGCGCTGGTCGTAATGCCCAATCACTGGCATTTCGTGGTGCGTCCCGCGACGGACACTCAGGTCTGTGAGTTTTTTCAAAGATTGACGACAATGCACTCGATGCGGTGGCATGCTCACGACAAAACCGGTGGCACGGGGCCTTTGTACCAGGGCCGCTTCAAATCGTTTCCCGTTCAGAACAATGAATATCTCTTGACGGTGATGCGGTACGTCGAACGTAACCCTCAGCGTGCCAATTTTGTCGAACGGGCCGAAGACTGGACCTGGAGTTCCGCACACGCTCGACTGCTACTTGTCGACGAACGACGCTGGTTGTCAATTCCCACCGAACCCGCACTGCCTGACGGTTGGCGCACTTGGGTCAATACTCCCGCGACGGAGGCTGAAGTCGAATCCCTTCGAAACTCTGTCCGTAAAGGCTTGCCTTTCGGAAATGACCAATGGATTCGCAGTAGCGCCGTTCGATTAGGCCTGGAAACGACCCTCAGACCAAGGGGAAGACCCAAGAAAAACGCCTGACCCCTTTTGTCTTTTACCCCTTTTTTGTTTCTGACCTTTTTTTGTGTTTTCGCTTAAGGATTTTGTGCAGCGGGAATATCCCACACCTTTAAGTCGCGCCAATCGTCGAACTTGATTCCAGGGCCATCAGCACTGATCGTTACAAGCAGCCTGCCATTTTCACTTAATGCCATGTCGGTAAACGCCTCGTCAATTGTCACGAGCCGCCGCGATGTCTCGACGTCTATCAGATTGACGGTCTTTGCAACCGAGTATGCCAACATTTTCCCGTCCGCTGAGAATCCGAGGCGATATACTGTCCCACCAAGTTTCAAAGTGGCCTTTTCCTTTTTTGCAGCGACATCCCAAAGTTTGACTGACCCAAGTAATTCCGCCGACGCCAGCCATTTGCTGTCGCTGCTGAATGCGACGGACTCGACGCTGTGGGAGTGACCTTTAAGACTGGCAATCTCTGTTCGGTTTTCGATGTCCCATAACCTGACAATATCATCTTTGCTCGCACATCCCGTTGCCAACCATTTTCCGTTCCGACTCAACGCCAGCACGACGGTTCCCGGATGTGCGAAGCCGGCCTTGACTTGACCTGTCGCGACGTCCCATAACTTGGCTGTATTATCGTCGCTGCCTGAAGCCAGCGTCTTGCCATCCTCGCTGAATGCCACGGATGAAACGGAACTACCGACGACATGGCCTTTCAAGCTTGCTACCTCTTTACCTGTCGCCAGATCCCACAATTTCAGGGATGAACTTGCCGGATCATCGTCTCGCCGTCCGTATGCTCCAGTCGCCAGCAACTTGCCGTCGGAGCTGATTGCCACACATGTCACGCCATTCGAGGACGCCTCAAAGGACCTCAGTTCTTTGGCGGAGGCCACATCCCAGAACTTAACGATTCCATCAACGCATCCCGAAACGATCAGTTTGCTGTCCCTGCTAATTGCCACGCATGAAATCCGTTGGCCATGTCCTTTTAATGTCGCCCGCAACGTCGGTCGCAACGCCGGTCGCAGTCTGGCTGGCAGGTTCGATTCGCCGATTGGCCCCGAAAAAGAGCCTGGTTTTCGTTTTGGAGTCGGCCGGACGGTCGATTCCTGGGCCAACAACGTCACCATAGAGAGCAGAACGAAACAGATTACGCCAGACAAAAGCTTAACCATCATGAGCTTCATCCATTACCCGATAAGAAACCAAGACGCCAAGAATGAGCGTCCATATTATCAGCACTCCACGAAAAGCACCAACTGGCTGCAATCTGGACCGTCATGATCTTCCCCCAGAAAGTGAAGAGTAGAATAGGACAGGCGCTTTCGCGTTCCATCGCAGAGATGGAATGACAAGCGGTTGCTTGGGTTACCCAACGAGGATTCGTCAAATTGGCGCTCAGCTCGGTCGAAATGATGTCGGTTGGGGAAGAAGACAAGACCCGCATAGTAAAGTCCAACCAAGTGAGACCTGATCGGCCAATTTCTGTCGCATTCCGGCCCAATAGAGCATCAGGGCATAGATGTCCAATGCAAATTGCGGTCAAGAGTGACCTGAAGCCGCGGCGCGGATCGCGCTCGCGCGGATCTCGAAACAGTCGTGAGTGAGAACGCACGCTTGGAAGATGTTTGTGGAACTGCCGGCATTGCCCACGGGCCGAATTCAGCCGGCATTGGGAGTGGCGAGTTGAGAGTCGCGTCCGGAGATGTTCTTCAGATATTTGGTCCCCCGCTGGCTGGCGACTTCATTCAGACGGGCTGTGCCCATTCCAACCGGATACGCTCATGACAATGTTATGCGTGTCTTGTTGTTCTCATCTGTTAGCTTTTAAGTCATACTGAGGTCAATCATGGTATATCCAGATGGTGAAACAGAAGAGCAGTTCTTTTTCGATATCTATACGAGATCTGATGCAGAGTTCCGCGAATGCGGGGCCGATGATTATTTACAACGACTTCATATGACTCGACTTGACTTTGGATTGATAACATTACCGGCCACGCGGATGAGCAATCTTCTAAACGAGGATCGCTTCGCATATAATTTCTATCGCATGGTGATTCCACCAGGCATGCTTGACAACGGATTTTACCCGCCAACAGGCAATCCGACGCTTGAGGAGGTAACCGAAGCCATTGCGAGTCTTCATGAACGGCGTTTATTGCGAGTCGCTCAACCTGAGGACGTCATGAAAGTACAAGAGCAAATGAATAGCGGAGTAATCGTATTTCCGGGAGTACACGCCCCCGAGATTGGTGACACCATTGCGACTGAAGCGGCTCAGGGCATTTGGATTGACGTTTTTCACGGATTGTTGGGTTACAATTCAGACCCGGAAGTCGACTACGAAACGGATCCCAAGCAGTCCGTTCAGTTGACAACTCGTCCGGTCAGTAAAAAAGACTGTCTGCTGTTTTTGTCTGGAAATGGCTCTGATTGTGAGAACTGTAACAATCGGACGAAATTCGAATACTTGGGTCCCGTCATGGACTACTGGTGGCGAATATCGCCGCATGGCTATCGAATGACGTGCACGCTCGTCCGAAAAATCAGCAATAGAGCCGAAGATGAAGGAAAAGAAGAAAACAAAGAAGGATTAAAAGAATAGGACAGGCACTTACATGTGAAGTTCAGGAATGAGGACTCTATTGGGAGTAACAAGATAAAGAAACAAAAAGAAACAAGACACGCATAGTAAAGTCCAAACAAGTGAGATCTGACCGGCTGATATTTCTGTTGTATTCCGGCCCAATCGAGCATCAGGGCGTAGATATTCAATGCAGGCAGGCGAAAAGGGGTCAGGCGTCATAGATAGCTTGGCAATGAGCCACTCATCGCCGAAATGATGGAAAGGGATCGATAACTCCAGGGTTTGGCGGAATTGGCGAACATTGACGCCTGACCCATTTGTTCTTCTGCCCATTTGTTCTTCCCCCGGAGCGAGCGTTCGCGAGTGGGGCCGGTATTCCACCAGGCAAACCGAAGTTTCGGGATAGAGCTAGACAGCTGAATTCCTCCACATTCTGGCGAACCGCAAGCTACACCCCTTACAGCATCGAGTATGAACGCCCACGACCAAAGCGGCGTAATGACCTGTGAAAGAACGTCGCAAATGGCGGAAACCTGTTCCGGGCAGGCGTAAAGGGGTCAGGCGTCATAGATAACTTGGCAATGAGCCACTCGTCGCCGAAATGATGGAAAGGGATCGATAACTCCAGGGTTTGGCGGAATTGGCGAACATTGACGCCTGACCCATTTGTTCTTCTGCCCATTTGTTCTT
>JAQGHT010000323.1 GCA_028291565.1 Planctomycetaceae bacterium
AAGTCTTCCAACAGCTGACCTCGGCATGCAAGCCCGTCTAGAACCCCTGGATTTCCGCTTGCTGCCGCTTATAATCGAGGTGCTACTGAAGGCTGGCATTTTGCGCCAACACTCATGTTAGACACAATTACCGTCGGAAGACTCCACAGAGGGCAACCTGGGCAACATCGCCTGGGTGGCAAGTTGAAGAGTAAGCCGACGTGGTAGGCCATTTCCTGATGGCAGACCACGTCGGCTTTTTCGTTTCTTGAGCCCTGGCGTGATTTTAGCGAATATAGGGGTTATGCGTAGAATTCACGCGCAACTCTTGCTAAAAGCGAAGCAGCAGTTTCTCAAAATCTATGAAGGTGCCGACATGTTAATCAATTTGGGGTTGAGATCGCTGGCTCGTCTGTTGATTGATCGCTGGCATGGACGACGGACCGAGAAACGCCGAACCGGAAAACGAAGTGTCCTCCAAGTGAGTGTCGAATTTTTGGAATCGCGACAGTTACTCACGAATTTCACCGTGACGACTGCCGCCGATGATAGTACCGACGATTCGGTCATGAGCCTGCGTGAAGCGATCGTTGCCGCGAACACATCAACGGGCGCCGATACAATCACGTTTGCCCCTGGACTTTCTGGGCAGCGAATTCTCTTAACACAAGGCCAGCTGATTATTTCCGATCCGGTGACCATCACCGGACTCGGTGCAACTAATACTGTCATTGACGCACAATTGAATTCTCGAGTGTTCGACCTCACGATCAATGCGGGCGACGTGACTTTCGATGGATTGACAGTGACCGGCGGCCGTACAAATGCAAACGGTGCCCGTGGCGCTGGCGTCTATTCGTATTCTGATGGCACATTCACACTCTCGAACAGCACGATTACAGCGAACGCGACGTTTGGAACCTTTTCCCAAGGGGGCGGAATTTTCTCGTTTGTCGGTCCCGTCACGCTCATCAACAGCACGGTCTCCGGGAATTCCACATCTGGAGACACCGCACCTGGGGGAGGGATTGGCAGCAATATCGCCCCCATTACGCTCGTCAATAGCACGATTTCGGGGAACACGACTCAGGGGTTGAATTCGAGCGGGGCTGGAATTGCCACGTATGCCGGCAACATCAAATTGACGAACTCGACAGTCGCGTTCAATTCAGCGACTGGCGGGAGTGCAGGCGGAGGCGGATTGTTTTCGGGAGCCACCAGTTCGCAACCCCACAGTGTCATTACTGTGAACAATTCGATTATCGCCAAGAATTCGACTGCACACAGTACAGCGACCGATTTCTTCGAAGGGACTGGCGTCACAACTTTAAACGTGAATAACAGTTTGATTGGTGTCAACACTGGTAGCAATCTGGCGGCGGCACCTGTGGGTTCGCCCGACGCGAATGGCAATCTGATTGGAACTTCGGCTTCACCCATCGATCCGAGACTCGCTGCCCTCGCTCTCAACGGCGGGTCAACGAAGTCTCATGCGCTGCTGCCTGATAGCCCAGCCCTTGATGCCGGTAACAACTCGCTCGCGGTCGACGCCAATAATGTGGTGTTAACAAGTGACCAGGCTGGGCAATTGCGGATTTTTCATGGCACAGTCGATATGGGCTCGTTTGAGCTTCAGTCGACTGGTACGAGTGGCCCGAATGTTTCGTTCAACATCTCAAGTCAATCAGTCAGTGAAGCGGCAGGCACAATCACTTTAACGGTGAATCTCTCGGCCCCCACTTCGCAAGCCGTGACGATTCCGTTTTCGGTCAGCGGCACGGCCACAAATTCGTCGGACTATACGATTTCTTCCAGCCCATTGGTGATCCCCGCGAACTCCACTTCGGCTTCGATTCAGCTGTCGATTATCGACGACACAGTTGTCGAGAACAACGAAACAGTTGTCGTCACGCTGGGCACTCCGACTAATGCCAGTTTGGGAAGTCCAACCGCCGAAACCATCACGATTTTGGATAACGACAGCAGCAACGGCAACGGAGCTCCGACCAATATTACGTTATCGTCGAATACGGTTTCAGAAAATGTCCCGAATGGCTTGATTGGGAATCTGACTGCGACTGATCCTAATCCCGGTGACACGGCGACGTTCAGCATTCAGCCTGGCGGCCAGGGGAGTCAGTTCATCATCGTCGGAAACCAGCTGAAGGTTGGTTCGACCGGTCTGGACTTTGAATCGTTGCCGCAGGGAATGGCGACAGTGACGATCCGCGCGACAGACAGCACGGGCTTGTTCCTGGATAAGACATTCGTCATCAATGTGACCAACGCCAATGACGCGCCTGTCATTCCGGCCGGTCAGGTCTTTTCTGTGGCCGAGGCAGCCCCGGTCGGAACGGTCGTCGGAACAATCATTGCCACCGATCAGGATACGACGGCCCCCAACAATACACTGACATATAGCATTTTCGGCGGAAACACGAACGATGCCTTCGCGATCAATCCAGCCACTGGCCAGCTGACGGTGACTAATCCCGCAGCTTTGAATGTCTCGACCAACCAGCACTTCAATTTGCTGGTCACAGTTTCCGATGGCGGTTCACCCTCCCTAAGCATGACACAACTGGTCAGAGTCAATGTCGGCAGCACGAATCAAGCCCCGACGATTCCCTCTGGTCAGAGTTTCACAATCAGTGATACGGCCGTGACAAATTCGATTGTCGGCACAGTGTTCGCCTTTGATCCCGACTCGACCGCTCCCAACAATACTCTGACTTACAGCATTGTTGGCGGAAACACGAACAATGCCTTCGCAATCAACAGCGTCAACGGACAACTTTCGGTGAACAACGCCGCGGCGCTCGATGCAACAACGATGCCGCTGTACTCCCTGCTGATTCGCGTCAGTGATGGGGGCTCTCCGTCACTGTCAGCGACTCAAAGCGTGGCCATCCACGTCGTCCACTCCAGTACCTCCAACCATGCCCCCACAATTCTGTCCAATCAAGTTTTCTCGGTGCCAGAGAATTCGCCCGTTAACACGGCGGTGGGCACCGTGATCGCGACCGACCCCGATCCAACGGCCCCCAATAACACGCTGACATACAGCATTATTGGTGGCAACGGTAGTAATACGTTCGCGATCAACAGCGTGACCGGATTGATTACGGTCCTTCATCCGAGTACTTTGAACTTCGAAGCGACTCCGGTGTTCTTGCTAGAAATCAAAGTCATGGACGGAGGCAGTCCGGCATTAAGTGCGACCCGTACCGTGCGGATCAACGTCACCGACGTGAATGAGGCTCCCTCGATCCCTGCCGGTCAGGTGTTCACAGTCCCCGAATTTTCCGCGACGAATTCGGTGGTGGGAACGGTTGTCGCCACAGATCCGGACCGGACAGCCCCAAACAAAACGTTGACCTACAGCATCACGAGCGGAAACACGAATCAGGCCTTTGCGATCAATTCGGCAACAGGTCAGCTAACAGTGAACACTCCGAACGCGCTGGATCAATCTTCCAATCCCACATTTGCCCTCGTCGTCACAGCGACGGACGGGGGTGGATTGTCGGCCTCACAAACCGTGGTCGTCAATGTCACTGGACCGAATCAAGCTCCGGTCATTACGAATCCCAGTACGCCGGTGGTCTATCATCACCATGGGAGCAATTCCGTTCCCGTGTTGCCCAACATCACAGTCAGCGACCCCGACAGCCCCACAGATCTGGCTCAGGTCATCCTCAGCGTCCCGATTCCAAGCGGCGCCCGGAATGGTGACTTTGTGAATATCGGAGCACTTGCCGCATTGGGCTCTGTACGGGAAACGTTTACCGGAGGACGCGATCAAGTGACGATCACATTGCGGTCAGGCGTCACGACCGATCAAGTCCAAAATGCACTCCGGGCCATCAGATTTTCGACAAGAGGCTCAAGCCTGAATGATTCAATTCGTGACCTGCAAGTTCAGGTCATCGATCGACATGGTGCGGCCAGTAATGTGATTTCACAGCAAATTATCGTGTCCAGGAAGTAAAAATCTGGCGGCAGAGAAATCGCTTTGGGGAATTCGACAAGACGTTCAGATCGACCAGCGCCGGATTGGGGTCGTGCGGACTTCCGCACCTTAGAACCGGCAAAGTAATAATGTCGGAATTGGTAGGGTGAGGTTCCCACGTTTGAAGTTGCGCTGTATTGAAGCTGCGCAGTCATGTGTACCGTTCAAGAATTCCGCCCCCACTGACCCCCGCGTCAGTGGGGCGCTGACTGGCCAGCTAAAGCAAACGAATCGAGAAATTCCTCAACGCTCATGTCTGATTTGCCGCTCTGTCGCCGCGAGAGCACTCTCAATCATTAGAACGCGGTTTGGTCGCGGCGGCAGAGGGGCAAATCAGACATGAGCGTTGAGCCAGCATTTTTCAAGCAATTTGATTTAGCCGGCCAGTCAGCGTTCCACCGACACGGGGTCGGTGGTGACGTAATGCCGTCAAAATAGCGCAACTTCAAAAGTGGGCACCTCGCCTTCCCGCTAGATAAATCCGACAGTTATTGATTCTCCAGTCCTCGAGACGGCGCTGACGTCGAAGGCCAAACGGCCTCTGGCACTGCTTGATGACTTGCACTTACTGCCTTGCCGCACCAATTCGCCTGACTTGCTTCAAGAAGTCATCCGTCGCAAGCAAGCGATCCTGAGCCATTTCACGCAATTTGCGAAGTTCGTCGACGTCCGGTTTCGAAATGTTCAGATTGCCGTATACGTCCAATAAATGTCCGCGTAAACTGGCTCGAAGTCCATGGAGTACTTCGACCACGCTTCGTCCTTTCCCATTCAGTGGGAACGCGAAATCGGTGAATTCAGGAGCGCCGACGGGTAACTGCTCAGGGATTTGAAACTCGCGTATGAGTTGCAGGCCGTCGAGGTACCAGGCCGCAGCATCGAGTCGTCTTTGCGATGCAGAAGGCTTAACGATCATCAGACTGGCGTCGCCGGCTATCAAGTGCAATCGCACGCGTTGCGGCATTGTCAGGGGAAATTGTAGTGCCTGTGTCGCGTTGCTTAAAGCACTTGCGGCGTTGCGCTGCAAGTCCGCCCCATAACAGGTCGCAGCAACATATCTCGCTTGCCCCATCCCGAACGGACTGTTCGTGAACTCAGGAAACGGTTCCAGGCTCGTTCTATTCTGATTGATGGCTTCGGTGAATCGAACCAATTCGGTCGCTAATTCGGGCGACAATTTCGGTTCGCCCCCCTCCAGATGGAGAAATTTCTTCGCCACGGCGTCCGAAGCTTTCTCCACTGTAAATCGGACTTCGTCGGTGGCAGGTGCCGCATCGGAGAGCACTGCATCCGGACGCCGAGACTGAACTGGTCCCTTGATGATTTTCACTTGCACGACGCCGAACTCACCGGCTTTGACAGCTCCCGATTTCGTGGCCGCGTGCCCGAGGTCACTCTCCAGAGAAAACGAATTCCCTTCCCGATGTGAAACGCCATAATCCGTACCCATCACGAAGAAGTAAAATGATTGACCGACTCGATTGCGGAAGGAAGTCAACGTGTGTCTCTCTCTGCTGGGTGATTTTCCCGCGGGAGACGGCAGAACGATTTCCGAATTCGCTTGCAGATCGCGCAGCCGCTTATTCAAAACTTGAGTCGCACGCTGCTCGTCGGCTCGAACTTCTTCGAGCTCTTCCAGTGTAACGTCGATTAATACCTTTCGAAGACTGGTCGTGGTACTCGGAACTGATTCTGGAACATTCAGTGGCAGTTGCTCAAAAATGAATGCCGTGGGATACGGTCCAAAGGCTTGCGTGGCGACTCCGTTAGCGGTGGATCCAGAAAAAGAAGCTTCCTTAGTTCCATCGACAATGCGCACCGTAAGGACACGCGTCTCCCCCTCCTTGACCCAACCGGCATGTACCGCCGCTGTACCAATATCGCTGTCAGACGTGTACGGCCCGGCCCCCCACACGACCCCGTCGACGCGTCCCGTCACAGCACAATAAAATGTTTGTCCGATCTCGATTGCTGGATTCAGCGCGAGCAGATTCCAGTGTTCTGACGGAAGTTCGCCGGGTCTGAGTGCACGAGTTCGCGCGGCAAACGCCAAGCTTTGCAGCTTCACGCTCTCGTCTTTCCGCAGCTTGGCAAGCCACGGGCTACAAGGCGGCTCGTCCGGCCTCGGAAAAACGAAGTACCGGCCACTGTCGAGCAAATGCTGCCGCGCGGCTTGGTCGAATTGGTCGTTCGGACAATCCACCAACAATTCCATCCACAGTTCGTTGTGCCTCAATTCCTGTTGATTGAAGGGGGTATTCAACAGAGCCTGGTCAAATTGTGCGGAGCTTGTTTTCGAGGCATCCTGAGTTCGCGACAGGATATATCCCGATACAAACGGGCCGTAATCGGATGACGTAATACCATGCCGAATCGATCCTGCATACTTTTCCGGGGATTTGACGATCGTGACAGTTACCGTCGCCTTCTCCCCCACTTGCAACAATCCTGCATGAACGGCCGCCATACCGACATTGGAATCAGATGTATACACGTCTGTACCCCAAATCGCCCCACCCGCGTGGCCGGTCACTTCCACATCAAATTGGGCACCCAACTGCTCTTGAAATGGAATCGAGTTCGTCGGATTCGCAACCCAGAAGTTGAATTGTAGCTGATTTGGCGGCAACTGCCACGAGGCCCCCGGCCCTGAAGAGTCGGCGCGTTCAATGGGTTTTACCGCTAACTTTCGTTGGAGCACGTAACTGGACAACCACGCATTGCTCCAATCGGAACTCGTCACCCCATGGCGAGTCGAACCGACATATTTTCCCGGCCTAACAATCGTCACTGTGACAGTCGCTTTTTCGCCGACCTGTACCAGGCCTGCGTGGACTGCCGCAGTCGCAATCGCGGAATCATCGGTGTACACGTCGGTGCCCCAAATCGGTCCCGTGATATTGCCAACAATTTCGAGATCGAACTGCTCCCCGAAGCGTTCACGCCAACCGACCGCGTTAACCGGGTCTGAGATTCTCGCGAGCAGGTCAATCGAACCCACATACCGATTGGAAGCCGTGTTTTCGCCAAGGCGCACAGTCGCCAGCAGATTATCGAGACGCGTCAACACCGCGCCATCACGGGAGTTTCTGTGACGCCGCCGGTCAATTCTGACTCCGATTTCCTGCAAAATCCGGCGAAAGAAGACTTCTTTCTGCCGTTGCACGATTCGACTTTCGCCACCAAACTCCTGGGCCAATCGGGCAACAGAGTCTAATTCGGCTCGTAATTCACGCTCGATCTGCTGCGTCGCCTGCGGGCTTTCCTGGTTCAGAAGCGTCAGCGCTTCTGTGGCACATTCGGTCAAGGACTGATCATAAAGCCGAATC
>JAQGHT010000337.1 GCA_028291565.1 Planctomycetaceae bacterium
TAACCTCGGTCGCAGGAATATTTTAGCCGCGACTGACAAACGTGGGAATACGCGTTGTGAATGAACGGCACTTCTTCGAAACAATCTACAAGACTCGGTCGAAATCCTTTACAGTTCTCGAATGCTCAATCAGTTGCGTGAATTCTGCCCGACTCCAGCTTCAGGTGCGCTCGGTGCGTTATCCGGGCTGACGATGTTTCTGTTCGCCGGCTGGCTGGCGGCCAGTTGCCGCCGCCGAGGTCTGCGCGCGGGTGATACTCGCAAGCTGTTTCACTTCTGCATCTTCAATGCAGCGGCTCTCTTGCGATGGCAGAGTGATGCGGGATGCCTGGTCGTATTTGGATCGACGGTGGCGCTGGGGATTTTTCTGGTCACCTGGCGTGGACCTGGCAATGGGGTATTTGATGCCTTGGCACGCCCAAGCGATGCGCCTCGTCAACGCCTGCACGTTATCTCGCCGTTGCTCTGCACCGCAGTTGGGGGCGTCGCGGCCCAGTTGATCGCGGGGCGTCTAGCGATCATTGCGTACCTGATCGGGGGGTGGGGAGATGCGATCGGTGAGCCTGTCGGGATTCGTTGGGGAAAACATCAATACACAGTTCCATCTCTAGGAGGAATACCCGCTAAGCGATCACTTGAAGGCAGCCTCGCAGTATTTATGGCCTCGGCAATCGCAGCCGCGTTAGGACTCAGTCTGGTCGGATACTCCGGTGGAGTGGCGTTCGGCGTGGCCTGTCTGTTCGCGTTTGTGACGACAACTGTCGAAGCCGTGTCTCCACATGGTCTTGATAATCTTACAATTCTGATCGCCGCGGCACTGGTTGCGAATTGGTGCATGACGTGACAACGAAGCCTCAAAGAAAACAAACTGCCCGCTGCATGACGGGCAGTTTGCACAAAGGTTCATTTCGTCCGAGCGCTCGACGAGATTCCAAAATCAAGGGGTGGGAGGATTCGGCGAGGCGGGCGGAGCTGGTGGCGGCGCATTGTTTGGGCCCGCGTTCACTCCAGCACCAGCATTAACGCCTGCGCCGTTGACACCGGCCCCGGCGTTCACGCCGGCTCCATTGATGCCCGCTCCGGCATTGATCCCAGCCCCTGCATTGACGCCAGTTCCATTGATACCAGCGCCGACACCGACGCCATTGTATCCCGGTCCAACATTGACTCCGCCATTATAGCCCGCGCCAGCGTTGACTCCGCCATTGTAGCCAGCACCGACATTATTGTAGCCAGCACCGACATTGACTCCGCCGTTGTAGCCGGCGCTATAGCCGACTCCACCGTAGCCATAACCGCCGTAATTACCACCGCGACGACCGCGGCAGCCGCCGCAACGTCCGGCTTGAACTTCACTGGTAATCAATGCTCCGCATGCCAAAGTGGCCAGCGCACCTGCAATCACTAAATAGCGACGACTCATGACCTTCTCCTGATAAGTGAACTCAATTCCCTCGATCGGGCCGAATTGCTGTTGGCAATGGCACCAATCCCTCTGCGACACTATCAATCACATTGTGGGCGTACCGCCATGACGTGGGCTGAATTACGGCGCTAGTTGCCCAAGTCGTTTGGTTTTGGACCACAATGATTTCTTAAGTTGGACTGCACAGATTGTGTAATCCTGACAGTTTTGCAAATCGCATACCAAATTCACGTGGTGACGATTCTTAAGGGAAATGAATTCAAATTGACCGCTCAGCGTTCATTGCGAATGCGAAATCGGTCGTTCAGAAGCCAAAAATGAGCAAGATCACTGGCTACTGTGAGAGTGCCAGCTTTGCTCCTCGATAGGCGGTCAGCTGCGTCTGTTGCGTCTTAACACAGTCCTCGAACAGACTTTTCGCCTGTTGAGATTTCCCCGCAGCCAGGCTTTGCAGACCCTGGAAATATCGGGCTTCGCACAACCATTGCTTCTGGGCGTTTATGTCACTTGAGCTCTTGGTGACCGCCAGGAGTGCCGCATCGTCGATTTCGCCCAGCAGATATTGGCTCAATGTGACGTGCCAGTTGGGAGTTTTGGGTCGGGACGCGACGAAGGCCTGCAATTCTCGTTTGGCGGCTGCCGCCTGATCAGATCGGACTTGAGCGGCATACTTCCAGGGCACGACCATTGTCGTCTCGGGACTGAGTTGCAGGGTCTTGCTGAAGTCTGTCGCCGCCCTCGCATAATCTTGTGCGAAGAATCGTGCGAAACCGCGAGAGGAATAGTTTTCGGGATTATTGGGTTCCAGAGTCACCGCTTTGGAATAGGCATCGAGCGCCAATGTAGTTTTTCCCTGTGCCAGTCGCGCCGTTCCCAGTAGGCGTAAGGCTAATGGCTGTTCGGGCACGGCCTCCAGCGAATAAGAGTAATCGGCTTCCGCTTCAGCCCAGGCTTGTTTCTGGCTATTGGCATAGCCCCGATTCAAAGCGGCCATCGCGAAATCCGGATCCAATTGTAAGGCCTTCGAGAAATCCGTGATGGCGGCCCCAATTCGTCCCTGCTGCAGATTGAAGGTCCCTCGATTGTTAAAGACCAGTGGATTCTCGGGCATCGCGGACGCGGCCAGGTCGTAACATTGAGCGGCCTTACCCGTTTCTCCCCCCTTGGAATAAGCGTCGGCCCGTCCGAAATGTGCGGCCTCGAACTTCGGATCGATTTCGAGGGCCGCTGTGTAATCGGCTGCAGCTCCGCGGAAATCCTGCAGGTACATCTTGGCGAAACCGCGCTGGAACAAGACGAGTCCGCGGACATCACGTTCCAGGTCTTCACGCTGTAATAGCGTCCCAGCGATACTGACTGCTAATTCTGCATGCGATTTGCGATTTTCAATCTCTGCCAGCGACGTCAATCCGTAGAAATACGGGACGTGAAAAATCAGGTGCTGATTTCCCGCCACACTGAGTGCTTCCCGCGCGTCGGCGACGCCGGTGCGAATTTGCTTACCGTCTCGGGTCAGCCGACCCAGATCGATCAGCGCACTGGCCCGATGATAACGCGCTACCGCGTGTCGTGGATTTTCATTGAGTACCTCGGTTGTCAGTTTGATGCAATCTTCAAACCGCTCTTCTTCATATGCTTCTTGAGCCTGACGAACTTTGGCTTCCAGCGGCGAAATTGGGCCTGCATCGGCCGGTTCTGCGGGTGTTCCCTCGGCCGGATTTGGATCTACGGGCTTGGCATCAGCAGGTTTCGGATCCCGGCGTGGAAATAACTTCTTCAGCTGTGCCACGCTGGAACTTGTCAAGCTGAGCCAGCCAATCAATCCCAATGTCAGCCAGCGGAAACGTCTCAAATTCATAGTCATTCCATTACTCCTGGTCGGTCCCGCAAAAAATATATCACAATTGTCGAGCAGGACAGTTTGACTTTTCCGGGGACTGATCTAAGTTTGAGTGTCAGTTCGATCTGACGACTGACCGCACAATAAAACGTAACACATTCGCTGCGAATTTGTTACATCAAATCAAATATGGGCGTGGCAAGGCGAGCTGGGAGCTTCGAGGGGACCTTGCCGCGCCCTATTTGTGTTCCTCTTGAGGAACATCAACCACATGTCGGAACTCATTAAATCTGACATATTCCCAATGACGGAAAAGTTGTGAAGTCTTGACCAGATGAGCATGCGTCCCTCGCGCCGCGATTTGCCCCTGATGTAACAAGATGATTTCATCGCAGCGTTTCAGCGTCGCCAGCCGGTTCGGCAAATAAATGACCGAGCGTTGCACCGCAATCCTTTGATAAGCGTCGTCAATTAGCGACTTTGTATCCTCATCGAGTTGCTGGCTGGGTTCTTCAATTATCAGCAGGGCCGGGTCTCTGAGGATGGCCCGTGCCAAAGCCAGTCGGAATGCCTGTCCGGCATCGAGCGCTTCACCGTGTTCGCCGATCACCGTTTCATAGCCTTGGGGCAAGCGTTGAATGAAATGCTGCGCGTGCGTTATTTTCGCCGCTTCCGTGGCATTTGCCAGACTACTATTGGAAAGTCCAGCAAAAATGTTTTCCAGGACTGTCCCCGTAAACGCGACATCGGGGCCGCCTGCGAACAAAGTCTCTGCTCGTAAACTTTCCAATGTGACCCAGGCGATGTCTTCGCCATCGATTAAAACCTGCCCATGCTGAGGATCAATAAATCGTGGCAATAATGACGCAAGCGCCAGTGCAGCCTGAGGATCCGTAGAAATCAATGCGACCTGCCTGTGTGCGGAAATGCTACAAGTCAGTCGATCCAGCAAGACGACCTTGTCGGGTGATGTGTAGCTGACTTCAAGCAGATCAAGACTTCTCGAGAGCGGTTGCAGAAATTTCGCGCCCACCGCCTGTCCGACCTCAGGAATTCGATCGAGGTATCTGAATACCCGCATCGCCGCAGGAATTGCCTCATCCCGCAATTGCTCAGCTTCACGCCAGCGACGAAATGCTTTACTGATCAGAACAAAGCATGCCGCGAGTGTCAGCGCGGCCGCCAGAGAAAAATGATCGCCGGATTCGCGCGCGGCAACTGCTGCTTCTGGTTTCGCATCTTCACTGAGCGAGAAACTCGTACCCGACGATGTCAGCTTGATTACGATCAGAATGAGAACGACAAGTCCGCACAGCGCAGTGGCGATTCCTTTGAATACAGTGCGCCAGTGCCATTGACGTTCGATGCTGGAGGCATCCGTTTGATATCGCTCCAAATACTTCTTGAAGTGTTCCTGGGCAGCGTGTTCCATGCCATATCCGCTGACCAGCCGGCTGCGGGTCAGACTTTCCGACAACAGCCGCAGTTCATCCTGGGAATGGGCGGCTGCAACTTCTTGGGCGGTCAGTCGTTCCTGTCGATAATGCTGCTGAATCACCCAGTAGAGAATCAGTGGCACGCCGCAATAGAACGTCATTGTCGGATGAATGGCCAACGCCAGCAGTCCGAACATGACAACTTGTGCCGGCACTTCTTCCGAAGCTTCCAGCCATTTCGCAAGGACCTGGCGAATCTGCCCGATGTCACGGGTAAAGAGATCGAGTACCCCGTGCGAGTCAGTCCGTTGCAGGTCGGCGGGTCCCAATCGCAGGACCTGGCGATGAATATGCGAACGCATTTGCCCGGCGATTTCCAACTCTAATCGGGTTCGCTGTCTGGCAGCCCACTTGGAACAGGCTCTGCGGCCGAGCCACATCAAGGCAGCCGCAAATACGAGCAGCAGACCCGTCATTGGGGGGCTGACTGTTTCGTGACCACGTGTGAAAATGCGTTCCACCAGGGCCAATAAACTTCCCCACGGCTGATGGCGATTTCTCCAGGCGACCTGAGCGAATCCCGGCCGCACCAGTATTTGACTGGGGGCTGCGACATCCTGGTCGGGGAGTGCGCCGAAAACCCGTTCGTAATCGTCGGTGGAAACGGCAATCGGACGACCTTCGCCGACCACCAGCGACAACTCCAGAATCCAATAGGCCATCAGCAGAATGCTGGCCGCCAACATCGCGGCGAACCACGCCGCGATGGTTGCCCACATGGCTCGGCCCTGAAACATTTGACGGTTCGAGAAGACCCGGTCAAAAATCTTCGGTTCCCGTTGATTCACGATTTCCGCCTCACTCGATACGACGAGCGGCTGGAATTGAAACGTCGCGGACGGCGGTCGCCGATCATGACATCTCAATCCATCCCGCGAATGAAAAACCCGGTCTGGAATACATGATGAGGATCATGCCCCGAATACGATGACCCATAGCCGTTCACGAAATGACGGCCGGGAATGAACCACAGCGTTGGAGGCAGTCCGAACACGCAGTTGGTCATCTTAAGCGATTTTCGACGCTGATTGCGTGCCAGTTCCATCGAGATTTCGACAACCGGGCGAAAAAGTTCACAACGATTGGTCGCAAAGAATGGATAATCTTTCCCAGCGTGGAGTACCGGTGAATCGCGCAAAGTTTAGCGGCGTTATCTTGAGCGCGGATGGCACGAGTTACCCATCACGCACGACCGTTACCCCTTTGGAGGCGGCATGCGATTGCGAATCTTCTTGAAGTTGAGGAGATTGAGTGACGCTTTAGTGGGAAGCGTGAATTCGGTTTCGGGCGAC
>JAQGHT010000353.1 GCA_028291565.1 Planctomycetaceae bacterium
CCGCGGAGTGAGACCGGGTTTCACACGAGCGATGCTGACGACAGAATATTCCGCCTTGCTGATCGCGTTAACGAGCGTGTTCTCCAGCGCCGCGGCGACCGCTAATCCATCGACTTCCTGAGCAGAAACAGGCTGTGAATTGCACAAAACGAGAAACAAAAAGAAACCAGCACACGCGAGAATGAGGCTCGTGCTGTGATTGTCTGTGAGTTTTGAACCGTAATTCATTGCAATTTCCGCATCAAAAACGATATCTCGCGAAACTGTCTGAAGTCTGTTTCTCACAAGGATTATAGCAGGTCAGGGCAACTCAATACGAGTGCAGCCGGAAGGTGGTGGAACTCCCCATTCAATCGGGCTAGAATCACGCTGTCACAGAGGCTCTGAGGACGACCATCTATGCCGCCACCACTTCCAAACCGATCTCAAACTGCGATTCCAGAGAATCAGCCCGCTGTTGATTCTGGTGCTTCGACGCCGCTTGCCCGATCGGGATCAACACAGTCGGCCGGAGAATCAATCGACAACGGCCAGGGGCGCATTTTTCCCTGCGACCAATGCGGTGCCGATCTGGAATTTGCGATTGGCTGCCAGCATTTGAAGTGTCCTTTTTGTGGAGCCGAAAAGGCTCTGGAATTTCAACCGGGGGTCGAAGTCCAGGAGCGAGACATCGGCGAGATGTTGGCCAGACTGACTGAACTTCGCCGTCTCGGAGTCAAAGACCAGCAGCAGACCAGTGAGGTTCGCTGTGAATCCTGCGGCGGTCAGGTCACTTTCAGCGGAGCCCTCACGAGTAGCGAATGTCCCTATTGCGCGTCGCCAATTCAACGCGAAAACATCCACACTTCAGAGTTGCGAGTGCCCGTTGACGGAGTCCTGCCCTTTCTGGTCGATTATCAACAGGCCGCGGATCGCTTGCGAACCTGGGTTAAGACGATGTGGTTCGCACCGAACGAATTCAAACAGAAAGGCGTCGAGGGAAAATTCCAAGGCGTCTATGAACCGTATTGGACGTTTGATTTTCAAACCTATACGCGTTATGCCGGCCAACGTGGTGACCATTACTGGGTCACTGTTGGCCAGGGAAAAGACGAACGCAAGGAATTGCGGATCAATTGGAGTTTCCGAACTGGTGATTTTCATCGCTTTTTTGATGACCTGCTCTGCTTCGCCTCTACGGGATTGCCCTCCTGGATGACTCAGCAGTTGGAGCCTTGGCCGCTGGAAAAATGCCAGCCCTTCAATCAGCAATTTCTGGCCGGTTTTCTGGCTCGAACGTATGACATCACGCTAGAAGCCGGATTAAAAGACGCCCGCAGCCGCGCCGAAGCGGCATTGGATCTCGAGGTCCGCCAGCGAATTGGGGGCGACGAACAACGAGTCGACCACGTGCAGAATCAATTCAACGCTGTCACCTACAAGCATTTGCTGCTCCCGCTGTGGCTGCTGGTCTACCGCTACAAAGGAAAAATCTACCGACTGGCGGTCAACGGAGGGACGGGTGAAGTGCAAGGCGAACGGCCCTACAGCGCCTGGAAGATTTTTTTCACCGTTCTAATTTGCTTGTTGATCGCGGCAGGAATTGCACTATTGGTGCAGCATTAAGGGACATTTTATTGTAATCCGCGCCCGCGCTCCAATTTCAAACATCCGATTCCCAATGAGTCCCCCAATGCCCGACAAAATCGTGATTCAAGTCATCGTATCGAAGCCTTTTATGGAGAATACTCTCATCGTCTCCAAAGAAGGACGGACGGATTGCGTTGTCGTCGATCCTGGCCTGGAACCGGGAAAGATCTTGCAACACCTGGAGCTAACCGGTTTAGAGCCAGCGCTGTTTCTTTTGACGCACGGTCATTCGGACCATATTGGCGGAAATACCGCGATGAAAAAACGCTGGCCGAGCGTACCGTTGGTCATCGGGGCTGGCGATGCGCCGATGCTGACCGATCCAATTCTCAATCTCAGCGGGTTGGCAGGATTTCCAATTGTCAGCCCGCCTGCCGACCGCGTTGTCCGCGATCTGGAAGAATTCACCGCGGCCGGTTTGACATTTCAAGTCCGGGAGATTCCCGGCCATAGCCCGGGACATGTCGTCTATCTCGTTCAAAACACCTCGCCACTTGTCGTCCTGGGAGGCGACGTCCTGTTCGAAGGCAGCATTGGACGTACCGATTTTCCTGGCGGAAGCCTGCGAGTCCTGCTCTCAGGAATCCGGGAAAAACTTTACTGTTTACCAGACGACACAATTGTCTACCCCGGACATGGCGCGACAACCACGATCGGCAGTGAAAGGCGCACGAATCCCTATTGCGGCGAAAACGCCGGGGAATAGCGTATTCATGCCGATTTCCTGCATTCCTGTAGCCAATCTCGTGAGAGATTGGGCCGGTTCGCTCCGTTTCTCGTCCAATGCCCAAGGTTTGGCAACCTTGGCTACGGGGAAATCAGCGTCCCGAAATTGCTTATTGCGCAGCGGGAGGCAAATCGACAAAGTAAATCTTGCCGTCACTCGCCGCGACCGCGACCCGTTTAGCGTCTGGAACAAAACTCGCGTGGTAACAAACGAGCGGCAACTTTGTGGTGAACAGTGCCTGACCAGAATTCACGTCCCAGATATTGAGGTTTCCAGCGTATCCCACAGACAGGAGGTGATTGCCGGCCGGATTGAATTGGACTCGGTAAATGTCGTCTTTGTGGCCTTCAATCGTTTTTAAGAGCGTTCCATCCAACCCCCACACGAAGACCTTGTGATCGGTTCCAGCCGCGGCAATTTGCTGCCCATTCGGACTGAAGGCGACAGTATATAATGGCGAATTCGCGCCGGCGAACTTTCTGTTTTCTGTACCGTCCTTGCTGTAAAGTCTGACCGTCTTGTCTCCGCCCGCGGTCACCAATGTATTGCCGTCGGGACTGAAGACAACGCCATAAATCTGGGCCTCTTGCGGCGGCAGCGCCTTGACTTGCCCCGGCTTAGTGAGATCCCACAAGCGGACCGTTTTGTCATTCGATGCCGAAGCCAATGTGTTGCCGTCTGGACTGAACGCGACGCCATAAATCTGTGATTGATGGCCTGTCAAATTCATCGTGAAGGTGCCTTGGGCAATTGCCCAAAGTTTCAGGGTACTGTCCGCACTGCCAGTCAAAGCCGTCTGGTTGTTCGGCGCGAATGCCAAATCGAGGATCGGTCCCGTGTGACCTTTTAATTCCTGTACGGGATCAGGATTCTTGTCCTTCGGAAGGGGTGGATTGGGAATTGTCGGGTCATAACTGCGAAGGACCTGATCACTGCCCGCCGCGACAAGTTTCTTGCTGTCGGCACTATAAGCCACCGCGGTGACCTCGGCCGGAGTGGTAAATTTCAATTGAATCTGGTTGGGATCATTGATGTTCCACACGAAGAGAATTTTATCTTTGCCGCCTCCACAGATTTGCTGCAAATCGGGTCGAATGGCGACGGAGAGTGCGGGTCCCGTGTGCCCCGGAAAGGCACGCACCGGATTTCCGCTCCCGAAATCCCATAACTTGATGCTACCGTCTTCGCCCGCCGTCGCGTATTGACCGCCGTTCGCAGCCAGCGCTAGATCGTGAACGGCTTTGTCATCAGCGACTTTCGCTCGCAAAATGGATTGAGTCTGGATCCGCACAACATTGTCCGCACCGCCCGTAACGATCGTTTTCTGGTCTGGTGCAAAGACCACGGAATTCACAGCTGCTGTGTGCCCCACCCAATGTTCCAGTTGTCGATTCAGCGTCAAATCCCACAAACGTGTGGTCTGATCGGCACTGCTCGACACCAGCCGTGTGACGTCTTGGCTGTAAGACAAGGAATGGACCGGTCCAGCATGCCCGGTCAATGCTGTAATGGGTTTGGCATCAGCCAGCAGATATGTGCGAATCAGATTATCGGCCCCGGCGACAGCAATTTGCAGACTGTCTGACGCGACGGCAACTCGATTCGCAGGGGCTCCGGTATCGATCGAATGGACTGCGGCGCCATCTGTTGCGTTCCAGACCTTTGCCGTCTTATCGTGACTGCAAGAAACCAGTTGAGCACTATTCGGGGTAAAAGCCAGCCCCGTCACAGGGCCCGCATGCGCCAGGACCCGAACTTGAGCGCCATCGGCGACATTGAACACGACGATCTTTCCCGCGACATCGCCTGACGCGATTTGTTGCGAATTCGGATGCATGGCAACCGAGGCAATCGCCCCTTCTTGAGGTGCGAATGCTTTAATCAGCATTCCGTTATTCGCGTCGAACAGTCGCGTGATCTTATCTTCGCAGCCAGTGATCAGCTGAGCTCCGTTCGGACTGAACGCAACGGTAGTGACCGCGGCTCCATGTCCGTCGAAATTACGGACAGGCGCTCCATCGGCCAGGTTCCACAACCGGCACGTCTTGTCGGCGCTGGCTGTCGCGACAAATTGCCCGTTGGGACTGACCGCGACTGCGAGAACGCCCGCGGCGTGCTTTTCTTTCAGTCCACGGGGAGCAACGATTTGAGTTGGCCAGAGTTTGACCAGTCCGTCGCTTCCCGACGTGAGGAATTGCGTATTATTCGGGTGATAGGCCAGTCCCGTGACTCGTCCCGCATGAGTTCCCAGAATTCCTTGTAGAACTCCATCCGCAGGCATGAACAGACGGACCTGACCCACGTCATCTGCAGCGGCGAGTTGCAAACCGTCCGCACGAATTTTGACTTTCGTGATCGCACCTGCTCCCGCAGGCAGGTCCCGAACAAGTTTGTGATCAGCTGCGTTCCAGATCTTGACAAGCTTGTCCGCTCCACCCGATGCGATCAACATGCCATCAGTATTGGTGGTGACGGCGGTGATCGGCCCCGCGTGTCCCATCAGACTGGCGACCGGGACTGAGACGGGGATTTCCCACGTCTTGATCGTATTGTCGAGAGAACCTGAAGCCAGCCGCTTGCCATCAGCCGAGATCGCCAGGGTCAAGACGAGATTTGTATGACCTTCGAAAGTACGAATGGGTTTCCCGGTAGCGGCATCCCAAAGCTTGACAGTTTTGTCAAAACCACCGGTCGCGATGGTCCGGCCATCAGGAGTGTAAGTGACGAAATACGCCGGGTCACTGTGTCCCGACAGTTCTTTCAGTGCCGCTTCTTGAGCCGGAATGCTCGAAGCGGCCCAACTGCCTAACACTCCGCAACTTAGAAGCAGCAACCCACAATTCAAGCCCCAGTGAGTGCAACTTCGCTGGCAGAACACAAACATACATCGCCTTTCCTACAGATCGTCAGAGGAGCGCTATCCCGCCATCTCATGGTTTCGCATCAGAAGGCGGGATTCAGTTTCCTCGCGACGGTCGTAGGTGTCAACAGTTGCACGATGATTGATGCGTTAGAACAACGGAGCTCGGCCCAGTTTGCGTCGCAAAACTGCCCATTGACCTGCGTGCATCAACCAGTGTGACCCGATCAGGCTGAAGATATTGCCGACATTGGGTGCGTAGGCCCGCATCGATTCCGGCGCGGGTTTGTCAAAGTCCGCGTCAGTCTGCTTTGCCAGGGCTGCCAAAGTCCCTTGACGTTGTTCCGCCAGAATTCGCAGGTATTCCGCTTTCGTCAAGAAATCTGCCGGATTATCACTGCTGGATGTTTCCTTGGAATGCTTCTCGGCGAAGCCCGCAGGCAATGCGGGCATCGAACCTGGGTTAACCGCATCGATCATTTGATGCTCTGAACCGATCAAATGGCCAAGCTGCCAGGCAATGTGATTGATGCCAGGCACGGCACGAACCAGTAACTCCGCGTCCGTCAGGTCCGCCAGGTACCCTTGAACAATCTGGTCGGAACATTGAATGCCAATTTGAATCGCAGCTCGAGAGTCCATATTTACAAATCCTTTGCTGTCGTGAGAAACGAACGAAAGAACGCGACTTTCAACAAATCGCGGACAGTGCTATTCTTCGTAGTCGAAATGTTTTTGCCGAACGAACCGTTTTTCGATTTTTGACGTCTCGTAGAACGGACATTCCTGTCCCGCCTATAGTAGTAGGACGGACATTCCTGTCCGTCGTCTCATCGTAGGTCGGACATTTTTCTGCGTCGTCCTGAAAGGCGACGGACAGGAATGTCCGTCCTACCTAGTGTCGCATTCGCGCGAGGTATCGTCACGCTTTCGCGTGTGGTTTTCAAGCGAGTGGATGATGGCAGTGTGAATCGTTGATGGGTTCGGTCGGCTCATTCTTAGAATTGCATCAGATCGATCGTTGAGACTATGGCGAAGACTGCAATAAAACCGGTCGGTATCGATTTGGGGACGACTTTTTCGGTCATCGCGCACCTTGATGCGGCGGGCCGTCCCGCGACAATCCTGAACGCCGAGGGAGACATTATCACTCCCAGTGTGCTGTTTTTTGACGGCGATCTGGTGATTGTCGGCAAAGAAGCCGTCAAGGCAGCCATTCATGAGCCCGAGCTTTCGGTCGCATTCATGAAGCGAGAAATGGGCAGCTCCGTTTTCTCCAGGGTGATTAACGGCAAAAAATATCCCCCAGAAGTCCTGCAATCGTATGTCTTGAAGAAGCTAAAGGCCGACGCCGAGTTGAAATTGGGCCAGGTCAAGCCCGCTGTGATCACTGTTCCGGCCTTTTTCGACGACCCGCGCCGCAAAGGAACGCAGGACGCAGGGCAAATTGCCGGCCTGGAAGTCTTGAATGTCATCAACGAACCAACCGCCGCAGCAATTGCCTATGGCGTGCAAGAAGGTTTTCTGAACTCTAAAGGAGAATCAGAGCGAACCGAGCGCGTACTGGTCTACGATCTGGGCGGCGGCACGTTCGATGTCACGCTGATGGAAATCGATGGCAAGAGCTATAAGGCGATCGCCACCGACGGCGACGTCTATCTGGGTGGCGTCGATTGGGACCATCGAATTGTCGACGTGGCTGCCACAGCCTTCTTGAAAAAACACGGTGGAAAAGACCCTCGAAAAGATCCATCCGCCCTGACACGCTGGCTGCATGAAGCAGAAGAAGTGAAACGAGCCCTGTCGGCTCGCGAACATACCAATTTCACGTGCGATTTCGACGACAAGAAATTGCGTGTCGCGATTACACGCGAACAATTTGAGGAACTTACGGCCGACCTGCTAGAACGAACTCGTTTCACCGTTTCCAGCCTGATCAGCGAAGCCGGAATATCCGCATCGAAGATCACGCGACTGCTATTGGTGGGTGGCTCCACGCGAATGCCGATGGTCAAGAAGATGCTGCAAGAAGAGTTCGGCAGAGCTCCAGACCAATCCCTTTCGGCGGATGAAGCCGTCGCTCACGGTGCGGCGATCTATGCGGGATTGTTGCTGGCCACCGGTCAGGGGGCCACTCCAACGGTCACAGTCCGAAACGTCAATTCACATACGCTGGGTGTTCTCGGAATCGAAAAGTCGACGGGCCGCAACGTCAATCAGGTGATTGTGCCGCGAAATACCGCCCTGCCCGTCTCCAAAGTCAGCCGGTTTCAGACGGCGAAAGCAGGACAACGCAGCGTTGTGGCCAATGTTATTGAAGGCGGAGATCTGAGCGGGAACAACGCGACGCGAATCGGTAAATGCACAATCAAAGATCTGCCTCCTGATCTTCCGGCGGGAACTCCGGTCGATGTCGCATTCGCCTACAGTGACAGCGGCCGCCTGACCGTCCGGGCCCGACTGCCAACGTTGGGCATCGGAGCGGTTCTCGTCATCGAGCGCGCGAGCGGCTTGAGTGAACAACAAGTCAAACAATGGGGCGACGTCGTTGGCAGTTCCAAGGGACCTCTTGAATTGAATGAAGATTAGCGCTCAATTCAGGCTTGGTGCTTAATTTGTCCCCACTGGGACAAATGCAGCTCCCATGACGCCTTGATCAATCAACAGTTGGGCTGCCGATCGGCTGACGAGTACGTACTGTCCCTCAGAATATCCTGCGACGAAAAAAATGTTGTGTCCGGCTGCAATATTGCGAAACAGCGTCAAATGTTGCTTTCGGTCCGATGTTTCCCGATCAAAACATTCCACGTTCTGCAAAACCTGCATCACTCGCCACTCTTCGGACGAACCCACGAGGTTTAATTCGTGAAATTGAACCTCGTCCGGAAACACCGCTTCAATCTGCTGCGCGACACTTGCCAGCATGAAATGGACGTAAAACGGGTAAAGTGTCCCAAACTTACCGCACTGGTTGAGCCAATCGGGATCGATTTTTGCCGTCAGTGAAACGGACTCGATTCGCTCAAAGCTTTTAAGGAGTTTGCGGGACAGCGCACGATCGGTGCATTGATACATGAGTGATTCACGGCCTCCTTCGAGTTTAAAATACTCGCCAGGCAGTAGCTTGCGACGCCTCGGAGGCCCCTTCTTTTTCTCGGGTCGTAGCGGAGTGAATCCCGACTTGGAATGAACTCCCAGATTGATCAAGTCTCCCCCGTCAAAGCCGACGCCAATGCCACGACGACTTGCGCCGCCGCGAATTGAAGCGGAATTTCTCCGGCACAATTCCGCGACGGAAAGCAGCGCAAACCAAAGGCACAGATGGACCACGGCCTCCTGTTTTTCGAATCGAGGCTCCGCAGAAACCAGGTATAAGGCATCCAAAATTCGGGAGTGTGGATGCGTCTCGGGTTTATAATTCGATTCGTCAGCCCATTCGTCGCCGTCTTGATCAAACGACGGGCTGCCGCTGAGATAGATATCGCAACTGGGACGGCCTTCAGATTCTGGATGAAACAAGCCGAAACGCAGACCGCGAATCGCTTTTGCAGGCGGCGATGCTTCCAACAGATCCAGCAACCAGAGTTCCAACTGACGATAGTCCTCGGCAACATTGAGCGCTCGAAGATGGAATGAGGCATCCGTCCCAAAAACGCTGGAAATGTGCCCGATTACGGCCTCCCAGGCTTCAATGATCGGCGTTCCGAGCGAAATTGCGTTACGTACCAAAGACAAGGTGTTCACATAGTCTGCGGCCATAGAATTTGGCTCCGACAAGACTCAAACAAAGCGGTTTCGAAGTCTTCTCCCATGACCGATCTCGAATTCGTTAAACCGTCCGTATCATTCGATGTGCTTAGCCTTCATTTCGCGTGTGAAAATCCTGGGAATTTCGCTGGAATTTGCAATAGATACTTGCCACACGTTACAAACAGCGACTTCATCTCGGCCCCCCCAAACGCACAGTTCGTAATCGTGTCTTCCGGAGTTTCAACGAAGCCCACCAGCTTGCCTTCGGGCGTGATGACATGAATCCCCGGCTTGGTATCCAGCGTTTCGCTTGTCTTCCGCGTCTTGTGTAGACCGGCCGCGACATACAGATTCCCGGCCACATCCAGACACAATCCGTCACCGCTACGACCCGGATAGAAATTGATCAACACTTTTCCGTTTTTGACTTTGCCATCAGACTGCAACTCATACCGTCGAATGCATCGTGATCGATTCGCGCGTCCGTCAGATTCGATCAGGTACAGCCATTTGTCATCCTGTGTGATCTCAACACCGTTGGGCATGTCAATTTCCGGAGCTACAAGGATTCGCTCCACCTTGCCGTCGGGATCGATGAGATAGACAGAATTCACGTTCTTCGTATCTTGACCAGCCATTCGCGACGTAAAATAAATTCGGCCTTTTGAATCTAAAGTCAGGTCATTCGGAGCTCCCAGTGGTTGGCCAGCATAGGAATCGGCCAGGACTTGTACGTTCTGCGTTTTGAGATCGCGCCGAGTCACCCGGCCCCGATCATTCATCCCGCCTTCGCACGCAATGAGGCGTCCCTGATTGTCAAACGCCAATCCATTCGCGGCATTCGAATTCTCCACTGCGACCTGCAACGTTCGGGATTGGACCGAGTATTTGAGGATTTGATTGGCGTAAACATTCGTGTAAAAGATATCGCCGGCGGAATCCGCAATCGGCCCCTCCGTGAAAACCTTGTCGTCCTTCACCGTGGCTGCGATTTCTGCTGTCCCGAGATACTTCTCCGTCTCCAGATGGGCATAAATGTCAGCGGCATGATTCAGCTCAGGCAGCAGCAGGGAAGTCAGACCGACTCCACTGGCGACCAGAAAGTCGCGACGTTTGAACTGGAATTGCACTGGTTTTCGATGCGACATGATGTCCTCAATAAACAGAGAGAATCGGTAATCGAGTTGCTTGACGCCCGGAGTTAATTTAAATCCCACGCCACTGGGCTTGCCCCGGTGAGTCCACGACCTTTGCACTACTTCTTTTACTAGTTACGCCTCGTACTCAGTACTTTCGGATCATTCAAATGGGCACCAATATGATGGATCAATGACATTCCATCTCAAATTCAACCATTTTCCAGCAGACATTCCGCAGACGTAGCGAGCGCGCTCGTCCGCAACAAGAGAAGTGCTAACGACGAGGCCCTCAAGAGGGGCATTGAGCCAACATCTTTCCCCCAATTGAAGTTCCAGCCACAGGGGCCTAGAATCGCCATGCTGTTTGTCGCCTCGAAATGATACGCATTTGTCATGTCCGATGGCAAACTGATTGACGGAAACGATTCATCCCATTTCGTTTTGATCGATACCGCAACGTGAAGCGAACCCCATGACTGATGATTGCGTCCAAGAAAGTTCCGCTGGCGATGCCGATTCGCCAGATCCGGTGTCGACCTCCAAAAAAGCCGACCTCCCCCGGATTGAACGCGCCGTTCGCGAAATCCTGCTCGCCATCGGCGAAGATCCGGACCGGACCGGGTTGCTTGAGACTCCCGCACGCGTGGCCCGGATGTATGCCGAGCTGTTTTCGGGTCTCTACAGTGAACCACGGCACCATTTGTCCCGCGTTTTCGAAGAAACGTACGACGAACTTGTGCTGGTGCGTGACATCAGTTTCAACAGCATGTGCGAACATCACCTGCTTCCATTCATGGGAGTCGCGCATATCGGGTATTTGCCGTCCGGAAAAGTTGCCGGCTTGAGCAAGCTGGCCCGGATCGTCGAAGAAATCTCGCATCGCCCGCAAGTTCAAGAACGAATGACGCATCAAATCGCGGATTTGATGGTTGAAGAATTGTCTGCAAAGGGTGTGGTCGTCGTTCTAGAGGCCACGCACACTTGTATGACAATCCGCGGAGTTCGCAAGCCGGGCAGCCTGACCGTGACCAGTTCCGTCCGCGGACTCTTCAAAACGAACGTTTCAAGCCGTGCCGAAGTCATGTCGTTGATCAACCGTAAGTAGAGCATTATGTTGGCTTTGGCACAATTTGCCGTGCGTCTGATTTGTGGAATGAGCCTGGTTCTGACCGCAATGCCCCGTGCAGCCGTCGCGTCTGGATTCTTTCGAGTTCAGATGTTGATCGTCATGGGATTGGGAGTGCTGGCGGTCCTCGCCGACCAGACAGCTCCGTTGAATAGCGAGATTTCCTCCTGGATGCCGCAAGTCCATTGGGGCCTGAGTCTTGTATTGGCAGTCCTGGGATTCATCGCCTCGGTGTTCTGGACCTTAGAGCGTCGCAAGGGTGCGGCGAATCTCCTGTTGTTGATCGCTTTGATTTCGATGCTGGCACTCGGACTGGGGATCGTCCTCGCACAGCCGAAACAGTGGCAGACGCATTGGGGACTGATTTTCGCATCCGATTTCAGTTCGGCCCTGACTTTGGGCGGCGCGATGTGCGGCATGTTGCTCGGTCATTCCTACTTGACGAGTCCGACCATGTCGATTTCGCCTCTATTTCGCCTGAATGAATTTCTGGGCTGGGCCGGTGTGGCTCGAGGAGTCATTTCGGCGATTGTCCTGTGTCTCGCCTGGAGTCATCTGCAAGACGAAAGCGTCTGGACCTGGCTGGTATTGCGGTGGATTGCCGGTGTATTTGGCCCCATCATGGTCTGGCAAATGGTCCAGCGGATCCTGGCCTTCCGGAATACCCAGGCTGCTACGGGCGTGCTGTTCGTGGGCGTGATCTTGACCTTGCTGGGTGAGCTGACTGGGACATTATTGCTGACCGCGACAGGCTATCCTTTGTAGGAAATACCCTCATGGACCACGAAGGAAACCACACTCACGACCCGCATTTTTTTCTCCAGGCTCTTGAGGACGCACTTGCAAACGAGAAGATTTCGGCGGCTTGCCAACAAAATGCTTTGCGCTGGTTAACTCAACCCGAGTACTCGGCATTCCAGCCGGCCATCATCGCCGCAATTCGACGTGCAGCCTGGAATGAACTGGAAGCCGCCTTCTGGGAGATCATTCCGTTTGGAACTGGTGGCCGTCGGGGACCGATGGGGGAATTTGGAACGGCACTGATCAATTCGCGGACAATTGCTGAGTCCGCTCAGGGTCTGGCGGTCTATACCCGCGCGGCGATAGGCAAAGATTGCCCCCGGGCAGTCATTGCTTATGACACGCGTCTGCGATCAGACGAATTCGCAAGACTGACGGCGACGACCCTGGTTGCCAATGGCTGGGAAGTCTTGCTGTTTGATGGACCACGAGCGACTCCTGAGTTGTCCTACGCTGTGCGGCACCTGGGCTGTGATGTCGGAGTGGTGATTTCCGCCTCGCACAATCCGCCGACAGACAATGGTTTCAAGGCCTATTGGTCGCACGGAGGTCAGATACTCCCGCCACACGACACGAGTATCATTCAGGCGGTCCTGGCAGTTACGGAAATTCCTGTCGCCGACTATCGCCAGGCAATTCACGACGGGCACCTCAGGTTGATCGGAAATGAGCTGGATCTCGCCTATATTCAGACCCTGACCGATCTCAGCCTTTCGATGCAACGCGGAATTCACATCCTGTTCACGCCACTTCACGGTACTGGAGAGACCAACGTAGCCCGCGTGCTGGTCGATGCCGGATTTCAGAACCTGGAAATTCTCGCCTCCCAAAGAACGCCCGATGGGAATTTCTCGAATGTGCCGGACCACCTGCCGAATCCCGAGCGAGCTCAGGTATTTTCAGCGGCGATTGCAGCTGCTGACGCCAGCATTGATCTGATTTTCGCCAGTGACCCCGACGCCGATCGCCTGGGGGTGGCGGCGCGACGCAAGGACGGGCATTTCGAAATCCTCAATGGTAATCAAGTCGCAGCCCTATTGACCGACTACGTGCTGGCGAAGCGGGGTTCAATGCGGCAGTTGACTCCTGAACATTACGTCCTGGAAACGTTCGTCACGACCCCGATGGTGGCCCGCATTGCCTGGGCGCATCATATTCGTGTCATTGATGATCTGCCTGTCGGATTCAAATACATCGGAGAGTCGATCGACGCACTGGGACCAGAAAAGTTTGTATTTGCCTGTGAAGAATCCCTGGGGTATCTCGCGGGGACCTATGCTCGCGACAAAGATGCTGCAATCGCCGCACTTTATGTGGCGGAACTGGCCGCCGAATTGAAAACTCAGAAACGAACACTTCCGGAGTACCTCGACCAGCTATATGTCGAGCACGGCATGCATTTGGAATCCTTGCATACGGAGACCTGTCCGGGAGCACGCGGGCAGGAACAGATTGCGTCGATCATGCAACGTCTGAGAGACGCCCCCCCGGCGCAGTTTGGCAGCCTGCGTATCACGCGAGTGTGTGATTTCAAACTGCATCAGACCCGGGAATTCCCTGAAAACATTGTCGAACCCGGTCCCGACAGTCCTTCGGGAGATATGATTCGCCTGGTCGGTGAAGTGCACGGCTTTGAGATGGATGTCACAATCCGGCCCTCTGGAACCGAGCCGAAACTCAAATTCTATTTCGCGGCTTTTGGCCCTTGCCCCGGTCCAAAATACTTGATGAAGCTGAAAGTCGCGGCGCGAAAGCACCTCACAGACTTCCAAACCGATCTCGTAGCATGGCTGAAAGATACACAGAACGGGTAGACTGCGGCAAATTGACAAGATGCATATCGAATCAGTGAGCGGATGAATTAAGCAGTTGTAAGTTCTCAAATGCGGCCGGTAACCGACAAATAATGATAGACCGATGGCAAATGGCCAATAACTCAGTCAGTGTGCAAAGAAATGGTATCGCCGCGTTCACAAAAGACGTGGCGGTTCCAACAGTCGCCCGCACTCCCGAGAGTGCTGGTATCAGTTCAAGTAATTCTGCGTTCGTGCCTGGTGGGTGACCGTTTTCCAAGTTCTCAGAATGGCTTGTAGCGTCATGCGACGACTCTTACCCTATTTCCAACTCTGTCGAATCCCGGCAGTTTTCTCGGCCATCGCCGATATCTGCTGTGGTTTTGTATTGGCTCACCCGCAACCTCCCTGGCTGGAACCGTATCCGACATGGGGCTCACTGGTGCTCGCCTCGATCGGATTGTATCTGGCGGGGATGGTTTTCAATGATGTTTTCGATCGACACGTCGATGCCATCGAGCGACCACATCGTCCTTTGCCGTCAGGTCGGGTCACGGTGAATTCGGCGATCTGGCTCGGTGGAGTGCTACTGGTTTTAGGCAATCTGGCCGCGGTGAATGCCAGCGTCGCCAGTGGCCTGGTCGCCCTGGTTCTGACTGCGTGCGTCGTGGCCTATGACGGATTCCTGAAGGACACGATCCTCGGTCCGCTGGTGATGGGGGCCTGCCGATTTTTCAACATTTTGCTGGGCGCGAGCACGGTCGGAAACTTCCCGGAAGTTTTCGCCTGGCCACAAGTGGCGATCGCGGGTGGAATGGGAATTTACATCGTGGGCGTGACGCTGTTTTCACGTCAGGAGGCCCAGATCAGCAAACGCTGGAAATTGACCGTGGCCATGCTGGTGATCAATCTCGGCCTGGCAATTTTGATGTTGTTTCTCTTGCTCGATCACGGCGATACCGGGGCCAAGACCGCGGCCGTGGCGTTGGGTGCCATCATTTATATTATTGACCGACGGGTCGTGGCCAGCATTCTGAATCCGACACCGGCCCGAGTCCAGGCGACCGTGAAAACGATGCTGATGTCTCTGGTATCACTGAATGCCATTATCGTGTTCCACGTGACGGGTTCGGTGCCCTTGACGATTGGAATCGCGGCCATGTTGCTTCCCGCAATGTTCCTCGGCAAATTTATGACGATCACGTGATCGCTCAGTCGGGAACCACTGCCGTCAATTCTTCCGAAACGGCTTCCAACTGAGACGCGGAAATGGCTGTTGTTCCATCCGCGAAGCCCACAAGCAATGCCAGGTCGCATAAGCGATTGATTCGCCGGGGAATCCCCCCGGACAGTTCGAACAGCGTATCAAAGGCCGATGGCTCAAAGGGCGATTCGTTCAAACCTGCCGCATGCAGCCGGTGCGTCACATAGCCCAAGGTCTCTTCATAGGACAAGGGACGCAACAAGCATTTGACGGTCAACCGTTCTTCCAATTGTGGCAACCGGCGAATGCGGCTCAGCAAGTCCCGCTGACCGGAAAGGATCAGTGTAAATGCTCCTCCGTGCTGCGGTTGAAAATTGAGTAACAATCGCAGGGCTTGAAAGACCTGAGGATTGTCTATGAGGTGGGCTTCTTCGATGGCAATGACTGGATGCCGCTTTCGCTCAGCGAATTTGACCAGGACGTCTTGAATTTGTCGGATTGTCCGATCGACTGAAAGGGGCTCCTGCTCCGCATCGGTCTTCGCCCCCAGCTCTGCCGCGATATAAGCCAGCAGTTCTGAAGGCGACATTTGGGGAAACAGGATCGGTATCAGTGGACCATCCTGCTCGGTCAATTGTTGCGCCAGAACGTGCAATAAGAAGCTTTTCCCATAGCCCCCTCCACCCACGAGTAACCCGGCGCCTTTCCGATTTTCAATCAGATAGCGCAGCTTCAGCAACGCCGCCTGGTGAGTTTCACTTTCAAAGAAAAACTCCGCGTCGGGAAAACCATCGAACGGGTTTTGCTTCAAGTGCCAATAGGATTCGTACATGATCACCAAGCCTTGACGGAAAACTGAGTAAACAGAGCTCTTCAAAGAGATTGAATTCGAACTTGTCAGCCTCTAAGCAAAAGTCTCAATGACCCCTAAAGATTCGATCCCAATTTTCTTCCAATCCAATACGACATGTTCTGAACTCGGGCCGGTCAACTGCCGTGACACTGTGACAACCGCGTCAGCGATGCCACGCAACCAGCACTCGGTCAACTTGGTTTCCACCGGGAATACCCCGGCATCCACCAAAATCATGTCGTATTCACGGCGTGCTTGATGCAGCAGAGTTCGAAAAGGCGTGACTGTTTTCTGCCAGTCAACTTCTGAGGCCGGCTTGAGTAACGGCAATACCGCAACTCGCCCGGGTGTCATGGAATTTGTCGCCTGTTGGACTCGAGCAGTCCCCTGCAATACGTCATCAAAACCAGTCTGTGGTTGCAGTCCCGTCAATGCCGCGATATTTGGGTGACGGTGGTCTGCGTCAATCAACAGCACCGAAGACTTGCCTTCCAAAGCCAGGATTCGAGTCAGCGTCAGCAGCACGGACGTACGACCCGCGTCGCGTTGCGAACTGACGAAAGCCAGGACTTTGTGACCTTGTTCGGCGGCAAACTGCAGATGTTTAGCCAGCTGTTGGAACCCTTCGCCCGTGAACTGATCGAGCTGCTCGCAAATCGCCGGCCATTTCCAGGTTTGTGGTCCAGGCGGAGAAATGCTGGGAACTGTGAGCTGCGGTGCGACGACTGCTTTCGGGCTGACTTCAATTTCGGGTTGAGCCGATTGCACGCTGGGCTCAGGAATTGGAACGGGGACTGATGGAATCGCAACTGTGGTATCTTTAGCTGACGCTGTATCTTGGCTTTCAGTCCGAAATGTTGCAGGCTCGGTCAACTGCGTCTCTGGAACATCCCTCCGGTCGGTTGACCTCCTCGATTGCCTTTCCATGGGAATCGAGGGCGATTGAACCACTGGCTCTGGCTGCGAACTCGCGATTTGAGTTTCTGGTTGATGCGGATGTGATGTGTCAGATTCCGGAGATTGACTCGATTCGGCCTGACCGTGTTGATCGACCGGCACGAGAACTGGGCTCGCGGATTTGCTGATACTGGACTTAACAGCGGGGACGGTTGGTTCTGGGGCTTCCACCGGAGCGCTCGGCGCAGGCGGCTGCACTTCGACGAACGTCTGCTTTTCCGTGGTTGCGGATTGGCTACGCCGTTCGAAGGCCTTAACGATCGCGCGGTCGAGAACGCTCATGATTCCTCAATGGATTTAGCGGCGGGAGGGACGAAGTTTCGTCGTTCAATTCAATAGTTCCCGTCAGTCTTGCAGGACTGGACGATGCTGCACGGCGGCGACTGACTTGCCGAATT
>JAQGHT010000306.1 GCA_028291565.1 Planctomycetaceae bacterium
AATGCCATCAGTCGAATCACCCAATAGCTCGCGTCGATCTGCCACCACCGGAGTCCGTGACGAGCGGAAGTTGGAAAGCGTGATGCGTATTATGCCAGCCCTCCTCCAAGGCCAGGATCCCGAACAAGGCATTATTGCGACTCATGTCGTTGCTCTTGTAGGGCTGCCGACCCCACAAGTGACAGGCCGAATTCACGCTCCATGTGACATGATGCACCAGGAAAACCCTGACGAGTCCACCCCAGATCATCCCGGTCCAAAAGCCGCCCCAACTTCGAGCAATGACACCGCCTAGAATCGCAGGCAACGCGAGACCGAGATCAACCCAAAGCGGAAAGAGAGCACTGGCCACCCGCAACGGTTTGCTCGCATTGAGATCTTTCACATAGCGATCAAGATCTGGCGGATCCTTCACGAAAAACCAGCCGAGGTGCGCGTGCCAAAACCCACGCAGCAGATACAAGACTCCACTACCTTGATGGTGCGGTGTGTGTGGATCCTGCGGCGTATCGTAAAATTGGTGATGCCGACGGTGCAGCCCAACCCACTGAAACAACGAGCCTTGGACGGCCATCGACCCAAGGATTGCCCAGATGAATTTCACCCATGTGTAAGTCTCAAATGAACGATGCACGAAGAGGCGATGAAAGCCGACCGTGATCCCGAGCGCCGTGAGCACATACATAGTCAACAGAAGGCCGAAGTCCGTCCAGTCAAATCCCCAGCCCCACACAAATAATGGAGCGCTCAACACTCCTAGCAGGGGTCCAATAATGACAAGGAGCGTCACCAATCGTACACTCAGAGATGCGTTCTCGGGAACTGACGTGGGCGAAGGCAATTCCGCTTCAGGGCTGACGACTGGGTTTTCCGCTACTTCGGACATAACTTAACTCCAAATTGGAATTATTGTTGCTACGAAGTCGGTAGCCGCGACAGATCAATGGACCCAGTACAACGACCAATTGCAGCGCAAATGCCAGATGAAGGCCGGAAAATCGTGTTGCAGATTCTCTTGAGGGAACACTCAAAGTTAGTCCGCAGTAACTTCTTCACGTTGTCGCCTTACAGCATACTGGGCGATGGATTGTGATTAACCATTTCTGGATCCTCGTCGGTCAATGGCGCTCCAGACTGTTCCCAGCATTGATAACCTGCCAGAGCACTTCCTTGCTCAAATTTTGAAATTCCAGCAGGGCTCTTGCTGAGTGTCGCCCAGCCGACATAGGCGAGTAATTGCTCGTGGGAGTCAAACGTTGCGACGAGTTTGTGTTGAAGGCTCGGTTTGGACCCATATAGGTAATACATTTGCCTCGGCCTCCCGACCTGTTTCAATTGTTGCATGCTTCGGAAGTCCTGCAAGGCCTGATCCGAAACCGCAGAGGCAAGTACCACGGCATGAAATGTGCCAAAAACTTGTTTGTGCAAGGCAGACTCCAGCGCGCTCCGCTTGCATTGTCCGGTCGATGCGGGTGCTTCGCCAGGCATTTTTCGGTTTTCGAGGACAATCCAAGTGAAACCGCTCTGGTAGTCCCCAAACGCTAGGAGTTCCGTCATGAGAAAATCGACAATTGCGCGGACGGAAAAACCGTGCGGATCGCCGCTGGTAACATGGAGCTGACCGGTGATTTGACGTTTCCGGCAGAAGCACAGGGCATAGTTGTGTTTGCACATGGCAGCGGCAGCAGCAGCTTCAGTCCACGAAATCGCTTTGTGGCCGAGACTCTTCAGGAATCGGGCCTCGCGACATTACTGATGGATTTATTAACTCCCGAAGAAGAGTTGCAGGACCAGGGGGCGGGGCGCCTGCTGTTCAACATCGATTTGCTGGCGGACCGGCTTGTCGATGCAACTCAATGGCTGGCAGGGGATTCGCGCGTCGCGAGGTTGCCTGTGGGGTATTTCGGAGCCAGCACGGGCGCGGGCGCGCGGCTCTGGTGGCGGCAACGAGATGTTCTCGGCGTATCGCGGCAGTCGTATCTCGTGGCGGACGTCCAGACCTCGCCGGATTGGCATTGCCCATGGTGAAAGCGGCCAGGTTGCTGATTGTCGGTGGGAATGACATGCCAGTGATCCAACTCAACCAAGAAGCCTTGAAGTTACTGGGCTCTGTCACAAAGCAATTGGTGATTGTGCCTGGCGCCACCCACCTGTTTGAAGAGCGAGGAGCTTTGGAGCATGTCGCAGAACTCGCCGCCGACTGGTTTGGACAACATCTGTTCGCAAGAGTATATCAGGAGATGTAATATGGCACGTATACGCACAATGAAGATTCGGAAAGAATCTCCCAGCTCGAAATTACTCAAGGACGTCGCGGAGTTGGCTCAACCATTACGATCGGCTGTGAATCTGGATCCTCTCCTGGAGCGCATTGGCAATGCTCATTTTGTCTTGCTCGGGGAGGCGTCGCACGGAACTTCTGAATTCTATTCTTGGCGCCGCCGGATCAGTCAGAGATTAATCGAAGAGCGACGGTTTTCGTTCATCGCTGTTGAAGCAGACTGGCCCGATTGTTACCGCGTGAATCAGTACATTCAGGGGCAGTCAGAAACCGGAATTTCTGCGCGGGAGATCTTGTCCACATTCCATCGCTGGCCGACCTGGATGTGGGCCAATGAAGAAGTCATCGAACTGGTTGAATGGCTGCGTGAATACAATGACCATCTGCCGGCGGGGCAAAACAAGGTCGCTTTTTATGGTCTCGATGTTTATAGCCTGTGGGACTCGTTGTATTCCATCCTGGCCTATTTGCGACGCGAACAACCCGAATTGCTGCCTGCGGCTCGGCTCGCTTTTCAATGTTTCGAACCTTACGGTGAGGACGTCCAGGCGTACGCGGCCGCGACTCGCTGGACCAATGCTTCGTGCGAAAAGCACGTAATTGATTTGTTGACCAAACTGCGTACTTCGGCGCTGGGAAAGCATGCGGAAGAGGGGCAGTTTAGTGCCGAGCAGAATGCGGCCGTCGTGAAAAACGCTGAGCTGTATTACAGAACAATGGTTCGTGGCGGTCCCGATTCGTGGAACGCGCGCGACACGCACATGACGGAAACATTGAGCAGGCTGATGGTACATTACGGACCGACGGCCAAAGCGATCCTCTGGGAGCACAATACACATATCGGAGATGCGCGATTCACAGATATGGCTGGTGATGGAATGGTGAATGTCGGTCAATTAGTTCGTGAACAACACGGCGAGAATGACACGGTCCTCGTGGGTTTCAGTTCTTATCGTGGAAGTGTCATCGCGGCTGGCGAATGGGAAACGGCCATGGAACGCATGCCATTGCCTCCCGCGATCTCTGGCAGTTGGGATGACGTATTACACCGTGTCAATGCCGAAGACCAACTGTTGATCTTCGAGTCCGGGAATCAAGCGCCAGATCTGGCCGAACCACGCGGACAGCGGGCCGTCGGCGTTGTCTATCATCCGGAACGCGAATATGGCAATTACGTGCCCACAATCCTGCCTCGACGTTATGACGCGCTAATTCATTGCGACGAGACGAATGCCCTCCGTCCGCTGCATCACGTCCCGGTGTTCGAAGAAGGTGAACCACCAGAAACGTATCCGACCGGCCTTTGAGGAGATAATCAATAAGTGTTGTAGATTGGGCTTAAGTCACTCGAAAACACTCGATTATCCAGTGATGTCCCAACAGTAATCGATGCTCCGCTCCTATACCGCGCTAACCTTGAGTTTGCCGGTCGAACCATTGTCCCGATCAGGGAATTTAGGCTTCTGATCGGCAGGTCCAAACATAAATCGCTCTAAAACAGGGAAATAATATGCAATTTCGCGATCGAGGTGATGCGGGACGGCGTTTGGCGGCACGACTACACGATATCAAGATGCGCCACATGTGATTGTACTGGTTTGCGGAAGCGTGCAGGCAGGTCGCACAGGCTGCGGACGGATTTGTGTGTTTGATGCAGCCAGAACCGTTCCAGGCAGTCGGTTTGTGGTATCAGACTTTTGAATCAACGACGGACAGTGAAGTACGCAACTTGCTGTTCAAATGTCGCTCCATCATTTCAGACTCAACCGTTCAATCAGCCGCCGGAAGAATGGACTAGCGCAACTTGACTTTGGATATTCCGCGAGAATCAATAAACTCCCCGGTAATCCAGTAAATCGATTGAAAGACGCAAGGCTATCGCGGTATGGAGCGTCCTCAAGACGCTCAAGAACTACTGGCCCACGGCAATCGCGTTTTCAACCATCATACCCGGATACAGACTCAACACAGCATGAGTCGCCAATTGCTTGACATAAAAGGATTGGCTGTGGCCTCTGAGTATGATCCCGTTTTCATTTCGGACGACATTCAAATCGCGAACTTGGTGAAATATTTTCGCGTCGACACGCTGAGTGAGTTCGATGTCCGGAGTTCGAGTTGGAACCGACAAGTCCGTTGTCGATACAATCTTCGATATAGAAGCCATTTTGACCGTTTCCGCGAATTCAAGGAGATAAGCAGTTATTTTACGTCCTCAACCATTCGGCGAGTGTCTGTCTGCGAATCATTTCACATGCATGAGATTTGAATACAGATGGCATGATGTCTTATTGGAGCTGGATCAATTCTTGAAGTGATTGTCGAATTGGCATCTTTTAAATGAACGACAAGTTCCGATACGGTGTGGGATATGGAGTTAAGGAGAAGGAAGGAGAACAGTCAAACCTCCCATTTTTGATTCCTGAGTCTCGATCGCTATAACGAAAAATGTGCCGTTTGGCGCACAGATCGCTTCCTTTCTCAAAGCCGCCACTTGTTTTCACTCCAGATGTGCTGCCTTTGGCATAGCTGGTTCAATCGTGGCAATTGTGCTTCTCCCCATTTTCCCTGCGATGCTCATCGAGAAACCGAGGGGCGTTTTCGCAGACTCGCCTAATTTGGCAGCAAGCTGCGTAGCGTCAGCACGATAAGTCTTTTGCAAAATGGCAGCTCGAACTGACTGGATTTGATCGGTGATCAGACACCCTGGTTGATAATCGAACGATGATTGGTTTGGATCTTCGGACGATGCCAGAACCCAATAGATCTCCAGTTTGATCGAGCTGTTGTAAAGTTCAATATCTTCAGGCTCTACGCCCGACTTCGCTTCGTTGGGCATTCCAATTCGATGAGCATTCAGGGCGTTATCGGAATTGCGCGTTGAACAGAACCGAATCCTTGCGATGACGGCCACCGTTCACCGGAAACCGTGTCCGTGTACCGTCACATTACTGCTTCGTTACGGCAGCGCAGACTCGATGAGACGTTCATTCCAGCGGATCGTGAAAGTCGCTCCCAGCGACCACCGCCTGCGATCTCGTCGAGAGTGACTCTGGCTGTTCATTTATCGTACCCTGTTCCCATCCTAATGGGCGCTGCGGATGAGCTGAACGAATTGACTCAGCTCGCTGCCGTTGGCCCGTCGCAGCGGTGGTTCAAGTAAATATGAAACTCTGACGAACGATTTCCCGAATCCTGAAGTCGTGATTTGATTTCACCCCGCCGGAAATTGACGAAGGATTTCGACAATGCAAACAAGGGATTCTTCGCGTCTTCGGATGTGGGTGGCTATTATCCCTTATTCAACTTGTCATCACGCAAGGTATTGTCAGAATGTGGCTTATGGCCTGAAATATTACGAACTGCTAGACTACGGCGGCCAAGGATCGCTCAAGAACCAGACATCTTCTCATTGGGAACTTCTCTTGATGGCATGCAAGAGGTCAGGGGTTAAACTCCCCTGTCTCTCACTTTCAGAAAGCCTTAGGCCACAATGGTTTAAGTTTTTTATCTCATCTCCAGCCGAGCGATATGTCCAGATTAAAGGCAATTTTGGTACGGAATACGACCCATTTCGTATCATTCCAAATCACGATCACATTGGAAATCGTGGATGTGTTCCACCGGAATCAGTCAAATCGCTGAGGAATGGTCGCGTAGTCTGACCCTCGGAAATACGGTCGCATGATTGCCTTGAGTGACGGATCGGCATTCTGCACCTGACGCAGGTAGTCATGGGTCCGCTTGTCGACATCGAGACCATCTGCGTAGAGCGCCATTGCGGCAAGACGCCTGTCACCAATATTGCTGCCCGTTACTCGTGGTGTTTTCTGTTGAATCCGCGTGAGTCGCTGGTCAAGTACGATGGAAGGTAACGCTCCAATTGGTACGTCTTTGATCGTAACGCGATAGCAGGCGGGTAGATTTCCGGTTATGACCTTCAATTGAGCGACATAGTTTCCTAATTCACCCAACTCACCGATGGTCATTTCCGGGGTGATAAGTTCTTTAGGAACTCCATACTGTGCAGGAAGGTGGTCGAGCGGATCGCCTCCCTTCGCGTCGATTGCCTGCATTACGCGGGCAGTTCCTTTGGTGAATTCGATCGCAGAGCTACGCGAATCTTTCAGTTTCGGATCGCCATGCACATCCAGTTGACTCTTGAGATCTGCAGCGAGGCTCTGCAAAAAACCGTTTCTTTCTTCTTTCGGCCGACGCGGCAGAGCATAAGCCTCAGAGAGTTTCATATCGAAGAGATGACCGGGATTGGTTCGAGCGACCGAAGCAATGTACTTCTCAGATTCAATCCCCTTCTGCGCTTCGATCCTGATTCGGGACCAGAAGTGGGGGAAGCCAAACAATTCCTCTCCGGTAGCAGTCTCCCATAAGTCCGATCTGACTTGTTGCACTATGTCTTGCCAATTCCGGAAGGAACGACAGTGAACGGCTTCCAGTTCGCGGATCAGAAGATCAAGCACACAGCCCG
>JAQGHT010000374.1 GCA_028291565.1 Planctomycetaceae bacterium
GTCAGCCTCCTGTCAGGCTGCGGAGTGCCCGACGATGAAGAGGATGACAAATCCAAAGCCGCTGGCACAAAATCGACAACGGCAGAATCGACTGACAAGAAGATTTCAACCACCGGAAATCCGGAAGAAAAAACAGAGCAGGCAGCATCCGCTGCGAAAACAGAGCCACAATCTGCCGCTAAGAAACTGGAATCGGAAAAGTCTGAGCCCGCAACCACGAAGACGGGGACCCCAGCCAAGCCGGAGAAAATGGTTGCTGCAGTAACTCCCGCGACCACCAAATCCGCAGTTCCAGCGACCGTTGAAAAGAAGGCCGCCAAAACAGATGCTGACGGGAATAAGGTCGAAGAACTTGAACCGTTTGATCCGCCTCCGCTGGAGAAACTGAATGCCGAAGGGAAGTGGATTGCTCAATCGGTGGTCGATGCCTTCGACTTGTTGCGAGCAAAACAAGCCAAGGAACCGCCGACCGCGACGGTTGCTGAAGCGTTGCAATTGAAAAACGACTCAGCTGAAGCCAATAACAAGATCCTGAGTGCCCTCGGACGCCTGCCCAAGAGCGACGATGAAGTCGATTGGGATGCGACGTTCAATCGCCATCTGCCGTCTGATATTCGCAGCAGCAATCCCATTATGTTCAGCCTGGCAGTCGACGCGGAAGTGAACCAGCTGACTGCGTTCAGTGTGTTCGCTTTCGATTGGACATTCACGCCGTTTGCGGCCAAAGAACACGTCGTTTCCTGGGAAGTCAGTGCCGATCGACTGTTGGACAAAGTCGTTTTGCGTGATGATTTGACCTGGTCCGATGGTCATCCCATTACGGCTCATGACGTGGCATTTTCGTTCCAGTTGATCATGAATCCCAAGGTCCCAGTCCCCGCGGTCAGATCGGGCACTGACAAATTGCGTTGGGTCCATGCCTATGATGACCGGACGATTGTTTTCTTTCACAAGGAATCGCTCTCGACGAATGTCTGGAATATTAACTTCCCGATTGTCCCCAAGCACATTTACGAGAAATCGGTCGATGAAGATCCGACGCTGACGGATAGCGACTATCACGTGAAGCAGGAAAACAATCCGGTTTGCGGTGGTCCGTACACGATCTCGAAGCGTGTGCGGGGCCAGGAGATTGTGCTGGAACGGCGCGAGAGCTATTACATGCACAACGGCAAACAAGTTCGGCCGAAACCTTATTTCAAGACCGTTCGCTGTAATATCATCGAGGATCGCAATACCGCTTTACTGGCTCTCAAAAAGGGCGATCTGGATGAGCTGATGTTGATGCCCGATGATTGGATCGCAAAAACGGTTGATGACGACTTCTACGCGAAAAACACAAAGGCGACGGGGCTCGATTGGACCGAGTTTCACTTTATCTGGAACATGCGAACTCCATTCTTTTCCGACGTCCGGGTCCGCAAGGCCATGTCCTATGCCTACAACTATGAGGAAATGGACAAGGTCTTCAATCACGGTTTGTATCAACGTTCGAACGGAATGTTTCATCCGACCTCCTGGATGGCCCCCAAACCACCCCCGGAACTCTATCAGCAGGATCTCGATAAATCAGTCGAATTGCTGGAACAGGCTGGCTGGACGGATTCTGACGGAGACGGCGTGCTCGACAAGCAAATTGACGGCAAGAAGGTGCGGTTCGAATTCACCATCATTTGCCCGAGCATTCCAGATCGCATCAAGTACAGCACGCTATTGAAAGAATGTCTGGACAAAATCGGAATTGTGTGCAATGTGAAACCGATGGAATTCGTGTCCATGACCGAACTAGTTCGGAAGCACGAATATCAGGCGGCGTATGGAGGTTGGGGGACCGGAACCGATCCCGAATCAACCGTTAACATTTTCGGCACTGGCGAGATGCGGAATTATCCAGGATACTCGAACGCTGAAGTTGACGAATTGTTCAAGCTGGGCGTCAAGGAATTTGATCGCCAGAAGCGAGCTGAAATCTACGGCAAGATCCATCGTATTATTTACGAAGATCAGCCTTATACCTGGTTGTACTGCCGCAGTTCGTTCTATGGGTTCAATAAGGAACTCCGGGGCTATATGTTCAGCCCACGCGATCCTTATGGATATTCCCCGGGACTTATGAGTATTTGGAAGCCCAAGAAATAGCAGTTCGTGGTACATTGAAGAAGATTCTCGTTCCCATGCTCTGCATGGGAAGGAGGCCTGCGGAAGCTCTGCTTCCTCTGAAATTGTTGAGAAGTCTCTCGATTTCAAGCAAAGCTTCCAAGAAGTGCGTTCTCAGGCAGAGCCGGAGAACGATTTGTAGAATATCCCGTTTGCGTACTTGGCTTGAGCGGAATGACGCTGGCCACCGGTGTTTTGATCGCGAAAGGCAAGCGGCTAGCGCCGTACCGCTCACGATTCTGGCAACAACGTGAGCGCCTTTGGGCTGGGCCCGGCGGCTGACTGATTTGTCGAGTTTTACCTGTTGCTTTCAGCGATTGAGTTCGAAAGATACCTCATGACTACTGGCTTGATGACTTTTGCGGCCGCCAGCCAGATCTGGAGCGGGTCACTGTTCGCCCAGTTTGGTGGAACGAAAAACTTCTGGCCCGATTTGATCGTGATGGCTGCCGTCATTGGTGGAGCCATATTCATTGTTTGCCGTTCCAGTCGCCGCTATTAGAGCTCACTTAAGTGAGTGTGCCCGGAAGGGGCAGGCTGTATTGGCGAAAATGCCCGACGTGAGCCGCGTGCCGACGCAGCCTGATTTGAGATTTCGACCCGCATGATGTCCAGTTCCGAGACCGCGTCTTCGATTTTTGGCTGCCCTTCAGCTCGAATAGCAATCTCCGGGATTGGCATGGTGACCCCCGCAGGCCCAGACCGCGAATCGAGTTGGCAAAATCTGGTCGCCGGTCGCCGCTACATTCGCTGGCTGACTGAGGCGGAACATCTTGAAGCCGGTTGTGACGTGGGGCGAACCCGTCTGGCCGGCGCGCCGGCCATGGTTCTTGAAGCCTTTCGAAAAGTTGCTGCTGAATCAGCGCGACCTGTGGGATCTTTCGTAAATTCCGAGCATTGTGTGTCCTCGGCAATTCTTCCCAATCACCTGGAAACAATGCTGTTTCAAGCCGCGGACGAAGCGGCGGCAGAGGCAGGATTCGTCGTCCCACAATTGATAGGCTCCCAGGATAAGAATGAGACAATCAATCGCGGGGATCAGGATTGCCAAAGGCTCATTCATGGGCGCGAACAGGATCGAACTTTTGCAGCCATGAATTCGATCGAGTCGCATCGCGTTGGACTCGTGATCGGAACCAGCAAAGGCAGTTTGCGTGAGATTCGAGAATCCTATCTCCAGACGATCCAGGAACGCAAAAACCTCGGCACTTTTGCCATGGATTTGGAGCCAGCACAACATACGTGGCTGGATTGCTGGGCCAGCGGACCGGCAGCCCGGTTGGCGGCCCGCTGGGACATTCACGGTCCGGTCTTGGCACCCGTTGCCGCATGCGCCACTGGCATGGCCAGCATTTGCCGAGGTGCGGAATTGATTCGCGATGGCGTCTGTGACATTGTGTTCGCGGGTAGCGTCGACGACTCGCTGTCCGAAATCCTCTGGGGATCTTATCGCCGTTTAGGGGTGCTTGCGCGGATTCAAAATGACGATCCTTCCACCGCTTGCCGCCCATTCGACCAGGATCGGACTGGCTTCCTGATGGGCTCGGGTGGAGCCGTGATTGTTCTCGAGCGTTGGGAAGGGGCCGTCGCGCGGGGACGCACTCCCGCTGCGGAATGGCTGGCAGGAGGCACGCTGTCCGATGCAACGGCGTTGACTCAAGTCTCATCCGATGCCGCGGGATTAACTCGACTGATCGGGGACCTCTTGCGACGTGGGAACATCACTCCTCGCGAATTGGATTACATCAACCTGCATGGCACAGGCACGCGAGACAACGATCGATATGAAACGCAGGGAATCCGTCAAGCCCTCGGAGCGGTTGCTGATCAGATTCCCTGCAGCAGTTTGAAAGGCGCGATCGGTCACTTGTTGGGTGGAGCGGGTAGTGTCGAATTCGCAGCGACCGTGCTGGCGCTACGCGATGGAATCATCCCACCAACCTGCAATCTGGAACATTCCGCTCCTGAGTGCGATCTCGATTACGTGCCCCAAGTTGCGCGCCGCAAAAGCATTCAAACTGCTTTGAAGCTGTCGCTCGGCTTTGGCGGACATCTTGTCGGCGGATTGATCCGGCGAGTGTAACGCAATCTAAACTCGTTCCCAGGCTCGGCCTGGGAACGCAATTTCTCAAAGCTCCGCTTCGTGAGAGCTTCGAAACGCCGAATTCCCATAGGCGGCAAGGGAACGAGTTCAAACATTCGGAATAATCTGCGTGCATCGTGCAGTTTAACGCCCTCATTCCCTCAACTTAACAAAACCGTTAAAGTTTACTTGATTCATGTCATTCAGATCTTAGGATCAGTAGCATTGCTTCGTATGCGAACAGTTGTTCGGTGTAACGAGCTCTCCAGGCCTTGGCAGGCGATTCAGAATGGGAAGGCGATCGCCAGATGTTGAAGTTTGATTTTGAAAACAGCGTCGGCTATTGGCTGATTCTGGCCACACGCGATATGCGCAGGGCTCTGGAGTCTGAACTCGAGGCCCAGGACATCACATTGCGCCAATGGGAAGTTCTGGCCTGGCTATCCATCGAAGAACGCATGACGCAGTCTGAATTGGCAGAACGTCTGGGAGTTGAAGCCCCGACACTTGCCGGGATTCTGGATCGTATGGAACGAGACGGCTGGGTTGAACGATACGGCTGTCCGCACGATCGTCGCAAGAAACGGTTGCAGGCGACATCGAAAGCCGATGCCATCTGGAATCGCACGGTCGAATGTGCCTATCGCGTCCGAGCCCGCGCCACCCAGGGAATCACACCGGAAGAATTGCTGCAGCTCAAGGCCTTATGCCAGAAGATTCGCACCAACCTGGAGCTGGAACCGGTTCCCGTTTCGCCTTGTCCCGATGAAATGGAAATCCAGGCGAGTGCCACGCCAGCAATCTTGAATCAGCCGCAATTGCCAATCGTCGAGATCAACTGAAAAAGGCGATGCAACGTGAATCGCAATTTTCACGCCACCAGACTTGCCCCGAGGGTGCCGCGGTCTTGGCACTTCTTTTCCGAGCCCGAGCAGCAGTCGGAACGCGCGATACGTTGCCCACCGTGAAGGGGCTTCTCAGGACTGGCGTTTCCAGAATAACTCCATCCAACCCTAAGACGTATATCACGCTCAATTCTGGGGAACTTGCCGACGCCGCAGGGTGCTGAACAAGTTATGAAAGCGTGAGTGTGTTGTGGAGCGAGTGGCCGGATCAGGGACATTTTCGCTTTCCGAATTGCCCGTTTCAGGAGGATCCACGCGAAACTGGGATGTCTCCGGTTCTTGATTTTCCGGTATGGTTTCCGGTTCAACAATGTCGTAACGGCTGGCTCGTTCAACTCTCTCGGAAATATCGGACTTTGACTCAGGACTGGATTTCTCGGATGCGACTTTTGCTTCGACTTGCGCATCTTTCAGGGGTGGCTCCGACACTTGCTGCCGGAGATCGCGCCCGACTTCGATGACAGTCGAGCCAAGCCAGTCTTCGAGGTCGAACGGCCGTTGCCCGTCTCCGTTCGAAAACACAGCGGAAATCGTGTCGGACGGCAGATCAACATCAATTCGTTCAACTCCCCAATCGGTGATCAATTCTACTCCTGATCCGCCATTGGAATGGTCGTCAGCCGTTTCGATCAGGGCACAAATTGAGTCGATCCGTTCCATCGGGTAACCCGTGAAATCGTCCGAGTTCGGCGATAAGAAATCCGGCTGGGGTTGTTCATCATGCGAAGACTGATGCGATTGAGGCTGTAATCCGGGCGCAGTCGCAACGACGGTAGAGATTGCCTCATTCCGCTGCAATTGCTCAGAGCTATGCTGCGACAGCACATCGTCATTAAGTTGTGGCTCAAGTGCATCCGCGTTTGCTGCGTCCAGGATGGGGGCATCAAAGTGTTGGACTCTTGATAGTGACGGAGCCCGCGGAACAGTGGAACGGCAGATTGCATCCAAGTCCGCATAGCGATCGACAACAACTTCCTCTTCAAGAGTCTCCAGGTTCGATTCTGTTTCGGTAAGCGATCCCATGGTCCCGCCTGTTTGAACCTTGTTCGGGGAGAAAGCCCGCTGTCGAATCGCGTCGAGATGATTCGACCTGCCGATCAACGGATCTGATTTGGAAACCTTGGTCGCTATGTCGGAGAGACGAAATTCCGGCTGCGACCGCGCTCGGTATCGGACTGGCAATTTGAATTCCGACACGGTCTCTTCCGGCAACAACTCCTCTTCGGTTGGTTCGTCTTCGAGCTCCGAACGCACGACAGGATGAATTAACCAGGAGAACTGCGGTTGGTTCTGGTCAATTTCTTCGTCAAGTTTTTCGTCCGGCTCCGAGTTTTCCTCGGTCGATTGGACAATCTCAATAGTCTTTTCAGAAACCAGTCCGTTCAACGCAACACGAATGAAAACTTGCCGAGATGCACTGCTGGAATCTGCCTCTGGACTTTCGGATTCGCTGAGATTCCGGGCAGAATCAATGGTGATTTCCGTATCGTCAATCGCCGATTTGGCTTTGTCTGACGTCGTCAGGCTATGAACATTCTCGATTACGGGCGCCGGCCCGCCGATTTCGAATGAACAAACGCCATCCGCATCGGTTTCGACGAACGCAGATTCATTTGCGACTGCGCCAACGGACGCCGCATTGGACGTACCCGAATTGACTGAATGCTCATCAACTTCCGATTGAGGACCGTTCAGGCTGGCCGCAGTCTCCGCTGTAACAGGAATTGATTCAACTTCGTGTCCAACTTCGTGACTGTCTCCCGCTCCAAACTCGAAGGACGATGATCGCCCTTCGTCAGTGGTTGGCATTTCGTCGCTGATTGCTTCGAAAACCGTGGTGTCTGCGTTGGAAACGGGTTTTGCTTCCGACAAGGGAACATCCTCGGTCTTCGCGCTCCAGGATCGACTCAACAGGGCTGACGCGTTCCAGCGCAAAGGGAGATGTTGCAGTGCCGCCAGCGATTGACGGACGATGGACTCGGAGGCAATCGGCGCTTTGACCAGAAAAGCCTGAGTCAGGGAATGTTCTGCAAGTTGATTCAAGCAACGTGGAACACCATCGCTGGCTTCCGCGATTAATCGCATCGCTCCCGCATCAAACAGGCGGTCAACCGTTCCGCCAGCCCATTGGATCCGATACTCCAGATAATCGATCGCTTCGGATCTCAACAGAGTTTCGATCGGTTCGTGGCAGGCCACCCGTTGGTTGAAGGCCGACAATCCGGGCGCAGTCAAGCGTTCTTCAAACTCAGGATTTCCGCAGAGGACAACACGAACGAGCGGTACGCCCTGCTGAGCCAGATCGACCAGCATGCGTACTTCTTCCAGCAGCCGATCAGAAAGCAGATGCGCCTCGTCCAGGACGAGCAGCA